>JAJDEL010000826.1 GCA_029259835.1 Planctomicrobium sp.
TGATGGACGAGTTTCATAACTTCAACGATTCACAACGCGGCATTGTTTGGGAACTGTCGCTGGCGCTGCTGCCGAAGCATGTGCGATTGATGTTGCTCTCGGCAACGGTCGGAAACTCCGTCGATTTCCTGATGTGGTTGCGTCAGGAGCATGACCGGAAGATTCAATTGATTCAGGGGAGCGAACGAACCGTGCCGTTGCAATTCAATTGGGTTGGTGGAGAATTGCTCGGCGAGTACCTTGAACAGATGCAGGACGGAACCGAAGCAACGAAACGGACGCCAGCGCTGGTCTTCTGTTTCAACCGTCAGGACTGCTGGACCGTTGCCGAACAACTCAACGGGAAAGGACTTCTCGCAGATGGACAACAAAAGGCGCTGGCGAAACGGCTCGATGAATGGGACTGGAAGGCGGGCGTCGGTCCGAAGTTGAAGCAACTCCTCATGCGCGGCGTGGGGGTGCATCATGCTGGGATGCTACCGAAGTATCGACGGCGCGTTGAGAAACTGTTTCAGGAGAAGTTGCTTTCTGTTTGTATTTGCACAGAGACACTCGCCGCCGGAATCAATCTGCCAGCACGATCAATCGTCATGACGACTCTGCTGAAAGGACCACCGGGAAAAAAGTCGGTCGTCGATGCGAGTTCCGCGCATCAGATATTTGGTCGGGCCGGTCGACCGCAGTTTGATGACGTTGGCTACGTCTTCGCCTTGGCACATGAAGATGATGTCAAAATCGCTCGTTGGAAGGAGCAGTACGATCAGATTCCGGAAGACACAAAAGATCCGAATTTGATCCGGATGAAAAAGAAGATCAAAAAGAAGATGCCAACGCGGAGAAACAATGAGCAGTATTGGAATGAGGATCAATTCAAAAAAGTGATCGACGCGCCGCCCGCGAACCTCGTCAGCAAAGGCGACTTGCCATGGCGATTGCTGGCGTATCTGTTGAAGGTTTCTCCGGATGTGAATCGCTTGCGACAATTCGCAAACAAACGACTACTGCCGGTCAAGCAGAAGGAGAAAGTCAACGAGCGACTCACGGAGCAATTGCTCACGCTCTACAGCGGCGACTTCATCGACCTGGAACCGGCACCACCGGAGAATACGCATAAAGTCTTTCGAGATTGGTCGATGCCAGAGGATCCCACGGCAACGCCACCTCAAGACGAGGAAGCTTTCGGCACGGGACTGCTAGATGAGTCCAAAGAAGCAGGTGTTGAATCATCACAAGAAATTGAAGAATCAGTAGAGACTGAAAATACTGACGAGCAGCCACAGTCAATCGGAACGTTCGGCTCTCTTCTGCAAGAAGCACTCACGAAAGAGACCAGCGAAGACGAGAAAACGCCAAACATCAAGAAGGTCATTCACCCTTCGCTGATCGAAGAAAAAGAGATTTACATTCCGCAGGCAGTCACTGTCACTGATCGACTTTCGCAACTGCTGACCTTCCGCGGTTGCCATCCAATTTATGGGACATATCTGCTCGACCATCTCGGTCTCGCCGACAAAGCCGAGCGGATTCAGTTACTCGAAAGCGTGCTCGAAGTTCCCGGCTCCATGATGCGTAGCGTACGAGTTCCCCGACCATCCGAATTGCCACCGGGACCGCTGGCGGTTCACCGCATCGATCCGGAATTGATGGCCCGAGGACTGATCTCTCAGGCAGAACTCGATCCTGATTCCGTCGAACCAGAACTCGACAACTTCGGCAAAGAGATACGAACCTGGTCTGTTCCGCTCGGCGATAAAGTACGTCGGCTGTTCGATTCCGACTTCCCAGGCGTTCGCGATTTACGAACGCGATCGGCGTGGATCGTCGGACAGTTGCTGCACTACGGCGGCGACTTTCAAAAGTACGTCACAACCAAAGATATCACGAAACAGGAAGGTGTCATCTTCCGACACGTCTTGCGAATGATCCTGCTCTGCCAGGAATTCAGTCAGTTCTGTCCGGTCGGAATCACACAGGAAGAGTGGTCCAGCGAGATGACCGACATCAGCGACCAACTCACAGAAACATGTAGAAACATCGACCCGGAAAGCACCGACAAAACCCTGGAAGCCATGGCAACGCTACCGGATTTGACGCAGGGGTAATAGCGTGAGACACACTTCAAGTTTGCGGCTAGTCAGCGAAATTCCGAACTTGCAGCCATTCGACGCCTCTCTCGATCCAGGTGCCGATGTTGGAGTTGGGGCGGGGACGGATGCCGTAGCCGTGACCGCCGTTTTCGTAGATGTGAAGTTCTGCTGGGACTTCGTTTCGCTTGAGTGCGGAGTAGATCTCAACGGCTCCTAGCGATGATGAACGGTCGTCGTGAGTGTGCACGATAAATGTTGGCGGGGTTTTCTTAGTGATTTTGATCTGCGGAAGAAGCTCCTCGCTGCCCTGTTGCAACACTTGCCAGGGATAGATGAGCATCGCGAAGTCGGGTCGGTAGGACTGCTTGTCGACATCATCAATCGGTTTGTATGCGGGAACGGTGCTGGTGATGAGCATCGCACCGACTTGACCACCGGCGGAGAATGCCAACAGTCCGACTTTGTCTGGATCGATCTTCCACTTCGCAGCTTGAGATCGAATCAGGCGGACCGCCCGTTGACCATCTTGGAGCGGTCGCTTCCAGTTCGGTTCGCCTTTGGGCTTTGTTTCGTTTGTTCTGTAATTGACCACGAATGCTGCAATCCCATGTTGAGCAAGTCGCTCCGCAGCTTCAGAACCTTCCAAATCTGGAACGACTTTTCCAAATCCGCCGCCTGGGAGGATGACGACAGCGGTCCCGTTGCTCTTGCCTTTGGGGAGATAAACTTCCATCGCCGGTCTGTGAACATTGATCAGTCGTGTAATCGGAGGGTTTTCGTTCTCGCGACGCGGCATCGCTTCACCGACAGACCGCGAAGTTTCCCCAGGCGCCAAATCAGGCCAAACAAACTGCGTCGCGTCTGCTGCGTTAGTAGAATTCAGAGAGAGTGAGAATGCTGCGACAAAGAGAATGAGCCAGGGTTTCATCATTGAGCCTTCTATGAGTGATTCGCATGTACGAAATAGTTTATTTTGATCGAACGAAGTCATTTGAAGTTGTTCCCTGGGGAATCGCAACCTCGAATGCACAAGTGACTCAAAATGAAGTCGGTCAGAGCAAGTCTTTATCTGCTGTGTGTGAATGTTCACAGACAAGTCAAAATGAGTTTGCAATAATCATGCAAACTTGTCAGAGATCAAGATATAAAACGATTTTGGATCAATCATGTCAGAGGAATTGTCGCCACAATCAGCGACGGAAGAAGCTGGAACGCAAGAGGATTCGAGTGCAAGTCCGAGCTTCTCTGGACCGATTAAAATTGTGTTGCTGATCGCGGTTATCGGTGTCGTCGGCTTCTCAATTTGGAAATTTGGCGATCAGCTTTCACTCTCTGCGTTGGCTGAACGTGAAACGGAGTTCCGGCAGTTTCAGAGTGACCATCCGGTCATGGTCTACGGGGTCGCGTTCCTGGTTTACGTTGCGGTTGCCGGACTTTCTCTGCCTGGAGCGGCAGGGATGACGCTCATTATTGGGTGGCTCTTTGGATTCTGGAGTGCCATGCTCATCGTCAGCTTTGGATCGACGGCAGGGGCAACGGTCGCGTTTCTGCTCAGTCGGTACCTGATGCGCGATGCGATACAAAATCGCTTTGGTGACCGACTTACCAAGTTCAACGAAGCACTCGAGCGAGAAGGCGCTTTCTATCTGTTCACCCTGCGACTGATTCCGGTCGTGCCGTTCTTTGTGATCAACGTTGTGATGGGTTTGACTCCGCTGCGAGTCACAACGTTCTGGTGGGTCAGTCAAGTCGGAATGATTCCCGGGACAGCAGCATATGTCTATGCCGGCACCAGCGTGCCTGACCTTCAAACACTTGCCACAAAAGGAGCCGGCGGCATCATCAGCCCGCAGCTTCTCGGAGCGTTTGTGATTCTGGGACTGTTGCCGATTGTGATTAAGAAGATTCTTTCGTGGACGACTGTTAGGAGAGAGGGAGAAAGAAAGGGAGAGGGGGAGAGCGGGAACTAAGCGCGAGGTTTTTTCCCATCCTTAGGCAAAAATTTCTGATGAACGATGCTGTCCCAACTCTTTACCCTAGTCACTAGCCCCTCAACTCTGGTCCCCTTCCCTACTTCTTCGCTTTCAAGCCAGTTTCTTTCGCCCAGGCGAACCATTGTTCGGAGAGTTTCTTCACTTTCTGTGGGTGAGCGGCGGCGATGTCGTTCATCTCAGTACGGTCTTTGGCGATGTCGTACAGTTCCCAGGTTTTCACTTTCTTATCCCAGCAGAGTTTCATGTCGCCTTGGCGGATGGCTCGATTGCCGGACCAGTCCCAGTAGAGAGTGTCGTGACCTGCGCGGGTCTTCCCTTCAAAGAGTGGTCGCATTGAAAGTCCTTCGATGGGGATGACTGCTTTGCCGTTGCGTTCCTTGGGTGCTTCGACACCTGCCAGGTCGGCGAAGGTCGGCAGGAAATCGATAATGTGTCCAACTTCGCGGCACATTGACGTTTGTGGAACTGTTCCCGGCCAACGGACGATCAGCGGCGTCGAGATGCCTCCTTCGTGAACCCATTGCTTGAAACGCCGGAACGGCGTGTTCTGAGCATACGCCCAACCGGGACCACAGGTCGTGTAAAACTCTTTCACTCCCGGAGTGCGGTTCACATCAACTCCGCCTGGCAGTTCCGCACAACCTCCATTGTCAGAGAGGAAAATGACGACGGTGTTTTCCGCAATGCCGTGACTGTCGACCTTGTTCACAATTTGCCCGATTCCACGATCCATCGATTCAATCATTGCGGCGTACGTTGCCATCAGGTGGTCCTGGTAATCCTGATCGGGAAACGTTTCCCAATCTTTGACTTCCGGGTCTGGTCCGGGAAGTTCCCAAGCTGGGTCGATTAGGCCCATTTTCACTTGGCGTTCGTAACGCGCTTGCCGCAGCTTTTCCCAACCCATTTTGTACTGGTCGCGATAGATCGCGATATCTTTTACTTTGGCATGCAGCGGATAGTGAGGAGCTGTGTAGCAGACGTGGACGAAGAACGGCTTCTTTTCGCTCACGGCTTTGTCGATGGCGTTGCAGGCGTAATCGGAAAAGGCGTCGGTCGTGTAGAAGTCTTCTGGAAATTCGGTAATCCGTTTGTCATCTTCGCCAAACCAACGTACGCGCCCTCCCTTGAATTTCGGGTCTGGCAGGGATGGATCATGAAAGTTGCAACAGCCATCGAGCAAACCGTAGTAATTATCGAAGCCGCGGTCCGATGGTCGATTCGGAGAAGAATTCCCCAGGTGCCACTTCCCGCTCAAGACACTGTGATACCCAGCCTGATTGAGGACTTCGGGAATCGTGACCATATTCTCTTTGAGCAGACTCCCCTTGCGACGGGGATAAAGTCCGGTGATCAGGGAGGCTCTGGTCGTCGTGCATTTTGCGTTGTTATAGAACTGTGTGAACCGCATCCCTTCATACGCCAGCCGATTGATATTCGGCGTGCGAATCTCGCCGCCGTAGCAGCCGATGTCCGAAAACCCCATATCGTCGCACATGATGAGGACGATGTTTGGTTTTGCGTTCGGTTTTTCTGCTGCAGAAAGAACTGAGACCGAGGACATCAGAATAATTGCGAAGGCAATCCAGTAGCGCATTACAGAGTTCCATGAAAAGACACTTTCGTGAGCCTTCACTGTTTCAAAGATTGACCTAGGATGCAACCCGTTGGAGGGTGAACTCTAAGACAACGACCAATTTTCGATTTTGTGAACTCACAATCGGTCGTCGGTTTTCATTTCGGATCGCCATTTTCGTTTATCTCAAGTACACTTGACGACATGATGATTTTACAAATAGGAATTGGAAAAGTTGCTATGGCTGGACGCCAAATTCATGTGAGTGCAGTCGAGTTGAAAAGAACTCCGGTATTGAAGGTCACATTGGTGGTCGCCGTATTGATCGCCTGTGCTTCAACAGCGAAAAGTGAAGAGATCGACTTTCAGAAAAACGTACTGCCTCTTCTGCAGGAACACTGCATCGACTGCCATGGGCCTGATGAGGCGGAATCGAAACTGCGGCTTGATTCGGAATTAGGCGCGTTGCGTGGTGGGAATTCCGGAGAACGATTGATCGTTCCAGGCAAAAGCAGTCTGAGCTACCTGATTGAGCGTATTACGACAGAAGATTCTGACGCCAGAATGCCCCCGGACGAGGATCCGCTCAGTGAAGAACAGATTCAGCTCCTGCGGTTATGGGTTGACGATGCTTCTCGTTGGAAACCTGTTCAGGCGGAGCTGGCAGCGCAAAAAATTGACCATTGGTCGCTGCAAAAATTAGTGCGTCCCGCAGTCCCTGACATCGGTGCTGCGAATCCCATTGACGCGTTTATCTCTGCGAAGTTAAACGACAACGGTTTGAAGATGTCTAGCCGGGCCTCCAAGCGTCGCCTCATTCGTAGATTATATTTGATCATGCACGGCTTGCCGCCAACGCCAGAGCAGGTTGAATCTTTTCTTTCAAACCAACGCCCTCACGCGTGGGAAGCACTCGTCGATGATGTATTGAAACAACCGCAGTACGGCGAACGCTGGGGGACGCACTGGCTCGATCTTGTTCGTTTTGGTGAGACGCATGGGTTCGAAACAAACCGTGAACGACCGCATGCGTGGCGTTATCGTGACTGGGTCATCAATGCGTTCAACTCAGACAAGCCTTACGACAAGTTCATTATCGAACAGATCGCTGGCGATGCCGTCGGCGCAGATATCGGAACTGGCTTTTTAGTCGCCGGGCCATACGATTTGGTGAAAGGACAAGATCCGGCGTTTCAATTGATTCAACGGCAAGA
>JAJDEL010000827.1 GCA_029259835.1 Planctomicrobium sp.
GGGGGACACGACATTGTGTCGCCGAAGCTGGTCTGCATCGACATTCAGCCTTACGGAACCTCACAGGCTCCGGAACACAACGACATCCTGAACATCGGCGGCTTCAGCGACGCCGTGTTTAAAGTCGTAGCATCATTCCTCAGTGACGACACCAACCAGTTTGTCACCGAAGTCGAGTCGATTGAGGTTTAGGAATCGCTGAAAAAGCGAAGCACCTCTGGTTCGAGAGATTGGATCAGGGGTGTTTTTAATGTGTTATCCAGTGATTGGTTGACATTTTCACGTTCTCCAAGCAGAGAGAATTCATTCTGCGTGGAGAATCTCGCCCTACTCACGGGAAGTGTTGATCACAAGCTCAATGACTTTGCTTTCGGCTCGGTTTTCGGGGGAATAGTATTCGTATGCTGTTGCTGGACGGGTCGATGTTTTGACGGGGAGCGTTGCTCGAAGGGAATATTTGAACGTCTTTGTTTCCATGTCGAGAGAGCGGAGGTAAACGATGATACCTCGTGCAGTGGTCTGAAATTTGTCGATCTTACCTTCGTCTCGAAGTTTTCCTAGAGAATCCATATCGACGATGAAGCCAGCGGGGATTGGCAAGTCGATGACCACCATCGGGATCTCTGGCTCCGAATTGTTTTTGAGAGTCGCTGTGACCGCGACGGTTTCATCCACAGACAATGTGGTCCGGTCGTAATCGAGTTTAATTGTGAGTGATTCTTCGGTTCCGTCTTTCGGCTGATTTGGCACATGATGAGAGAATGCCACCTGAAACCCTGGCGCTGAGCCGGTGTTGTTGACGATTCGCAAGCGATGATTACCGGAGTTCAGTTGCGTTCCAATTTCCACCTGCTTGACGACATCCGATTTCCACGCCGGGATGGTGAAGTCTTCGATGACGTTGCCATCGAGTTCCACGGTGATGTGTCGATCAATTGATTCGTTCGCTGGCTGAGTCGCTCCAGCGATGATTGCTTTGAGTGCGAGCACTGTTGCCTGAGTGGAGGACCACGTTCCGTGTTGATCTTTCTGAGCAGTGATCCAGTCGAGTGCTCTATGAGCCGACAGACGATAGGCTGGCTGGGCGTCATTTATTGGAAGTTGCGCAGAGAGCAAGGCGAGGACAGCCATTGAAGTTGTTTCTACATCTCCCGAATGCCGTGCCCCATAAAACATCGTTCGTTGTTGATGGGGTTGTTCCCACCAGATTTGCTTTTTATCGCGGGATGTTTTCTTCAGATTGAACAAGCGTGTGAGGTAGGGCGAAACGTACGGACGACCGGACTCAATTGCGAGCAAAGCGTTGCACACGAGTGCCAAATCGTAGGGGCTTTCAATCTCCTCCGGTTGCCATGCTCGCAGAGCGTTCACTGTTTCTGATGCGTCTGCACTACTGTCTCTTTGTCCATAGACCGCCCAGCCGATGTAAGCTGTCGTGCGTAAACGTGCTTCGCGCCTGTCGAGACCGCTGGTCGGATCATCGTGCATGCGGTGGCTCTCTGGGTTCCAGGTTCCGTCGGCATTGCGTTGGTCAAGCAACCATTGACGAGTGCGGGCGATCAACTTGGGATCGACGTCATGGACACGGGCCATGTCTTGGAATTCCATCAGTCCATAGGCAGTCAATGTTCGATTTGCAGGCGGGTGTCCAAACCAGTCGAAGCCTCCGCCGTCGACTTCAAAGGAAAGCAATCGCTGATATCCTAGGTGGATGTACTGCCGAGCCATCGCTTCGACTGCCGGGACGTTCGACTTTGTTTGCTTGAGATACTCCAACGCGAGAACATTTGGATAAGTCGTGGATGACGTCTGCTCAAAACAGCCGTACGGTTTTCGGAAAATTCCTTCCAAGCCCTCGACAAGTTGACTGAGTGGTGAAGGATAGATTTTGACAATTGTTTGCGGACTGCCTGCGATTGCGTTCGAGGGGATTTCGAAATCGATCTCGGCTGGTTCCGCGAGTGTTCCGTTGACGATCCGCTCAACGGGTCTCCCATCTGGAACGACATCGATTGTTCGCTTGATGGCATCGCTCAGTTTACCACCTCGGGCTGTGACCTGAAGTTCATGCTCACCCACTTTGTTGACGCGAATTCGGAAGCCAACGGATTCCACGGCTCCGGCTGCAAGTTCGAGAGAGAGTTTCGTGTCACTCAGTGCTTCAAACCAATCCTCTTGATCGAACTCCAGCGAAACGGTTTGCGGTTCATCGAGATAGTTATAGACGACCGCCTGGACGGAGACTTCGTCTCCTCTGGTGAGAGCGACCGGGACGTTCAGGTCAACAAAGAATGGCTGAAATACGCGGATCGAAGATTGCTCGCCACCGAGCGCTCCGCGACGTGTTACACCACTGAGTGACATCCGCCACGTCGTGATCGTATCTGCCAGCGGAACTTCGATAGTGGCGATGCCGTTGTCGTCTGTGATGAGCTCTGGACGCCAGAGCAGTGTCTCCGGAAACCATTCACGAACGCGAATCGGCGTGTCAGCAATCTGTTGGTTGATTTGCGCATTCGGAAAATGTCCGTGTGTGTCACTGAAGTTATACATCGCGATTTCAATTTGTTTCAAATCGTTTCTGGACTGAGTACGTCTGGCTGCTTCGCGAGCCTGCTGAACTGCTGGGAGCAGTAATGTGACCAAGATGACAACGATGACTGCGCCAAGCAGCGCCTCGAACAGACTTGTATTTCCTCCAATTTGGAATAATACGAAGACGAGGCCTGTCAGCATGCCAATGCCCGCTAGACCAGTCCAAAGTCTGTCTACTCGTTCACGACCTTGTCGTTGTCGGCGAGCGGTTCGCTCACGCTTTTCGGGAAAAGTCGCTGCACTTAATGCGTGAACTTTGTCTTCCGCTTCAACTAATTCATAGAACTCATCTGGTAACCAGTCGGGAGCGATCTCTCTCCAATCCGGTCGATCAAGGACTTCTAACACCCTTTTGTCATTTTCCAGAAACGGAAGGAGTTGGTCCAAAGCTGCGGTTTTTCCTGACAACACTTCTTTTGCAGTTTTGGAAAAGATTGCCCGCTCGAATCGCAGGCGTGTTTCGTCTAATTCACTAGTGAGCAGGTTTGGCGACCACGGATAAATTGCATAGACAGGACGGAGGAGTTCTTCTTCCAGAGTGAAAAACGTTTGCTCCATGCCGGGTCTTTGCGACTGGACGGCATAGACCGCCTCGTCGACGATTGCCAGGCTGATAGCACCTGGCGCAGGTCGTCCTTCGGTGTCCCGAACCCGAAACTGTAGCTTTGCAGTTTCGCCGGGACGGTACTCTTCTTTGTCAGCTGTTGTTTCGATTTTCAGATCACTCGCAGCTTGAACATAGATCGTCTGCGTTTTACGGACCGGGAGTCCTTCTGCAGCGAATCGATATGAACAGAGTTGCACCGTGCCTGACAATCCCGGAGGAAGATCAACTTGCAGGCTGCCCTGCCCTTCACTGATCTCCATCGATTCGGTCAAAAGGAGTTGACCATCCTTGATGAAGTCGACAAAGACCGGTTGCGAACCGTCTCCGATCGCCGTCAATGTAAGCGTCTCTCCTCCCTGAAGAACAGGACGGTCGACTCTCAAAATAAAGACATTCTGCGCGGTATCACAATCGAGC
>JAJDEL010000828.1 GCA_029259835.1 Planctomicrobium sp.
CACCGTTACAAAAACAGGGCCGCATCAGCGCGGTCACACAGTTGCTGAGGAGGGCGAAAGGAGATGCCGATCGCGGATTGCTGATCTACGAGAAGACCTGTGCAACGTGCCACAAACTGCATGGCAAGGGAACGGTTGTCGGTCCAGACCTGACAGGTGCGGAACGTAAAGACCGTCTGAAACTGATTCGCAACATCATCGATCCCAGTTCGGAGATTCGGCCGCAGTACATTTCTCACATTGCGCTCACGACCAGTGGTCGAGTGCTGACGGGACTATTGGCTGAATCAAACGCAGAAATGATCACGCTTTTGGACGCAAAGAATAAACGGACTGTCCTTAACCGCTCAGATCTTGAAGAACTGCGAGAATCGACTGTTTCACTCATGCCGGAGAAGCTGCTCGATGAATTGACCGATCAACAGATTCGCGATCTTTTGGCGTATGTGCAGTCCGACGGTCCAAGCCAATAAACCATTGGAGAGATTCTCGATGCGTCCACATTCCACGTTCGCAGAATTTCTATTCATGCTCGCCCTGTTCGGCTTTCTACTGATCGCGGATTATGGCGTCGCTCAGAAAACGGAATCCAATTCGGCGCCTGGTGACCCTCTGGTCGGAACACAGCCGCTGACGATGCAAGGGGAGATCGCCACACACATGGTCGAAGGGGCGGATCGCTTTTTGCTGCGTGAAATCACAACGTCCGTTGAACTCCGCCCAAAATTCTGGAAACGTGATTCATCTTCTGCCGCTGCGTGGAACACATCGGTTGCCCCCAATCGGCAGACATTTGCTTGGATCACTGGCGTGCGCGACCCGCGTCCCGACTTCGACGAAATCGAACTGGTCACCACGCTCAATTAACCGGCACTGATTGGTCGCGGAGATGGATACAACGTCTACGCCGTTCGTTGGCCGGCGCTCGACGGTGTTCACGGCGAAGGGCTTCTACTGGAACCGACTGACAAGTCACCCATCACTCAGGTTGTCGCAATACCGGATTGCGAACAGTCTCCCGAGGAACTCGTCGGACTTGTCGACGGTGTACCGAAGGAATCTCAATTTGCGAGGCGGCTGGCCGAGAGTGGATGTCGAGTCCTCGTCCCCATGTTAATTGATCGTGGCAACAATCTGTCTGTCATTGCCAATGGGCAGCGCCGTTCGCAAGTTACGCACCGCGAATTGCTGTATCGCGCTGCCTACCAGATGGGTCGACACCTGATCGGGTATGAAGTCCAAAAGGTCCTGGCCGCCGTCGACTGGTTTAAGAGCACGGCTGGTGACGAAGATTCTCACGTCGCAATCATCGGGTATGGAGAAGGCGGGCTCGTTGCATTTTACGCCGCTGCGATCGATCAAAGGGTCGACGTTGTTGGTGTGAGTGGCTATTTCAATTCACGACAGCAGATCTGGAAAGAACCGATCGGCCGAAATGTGTTTGGTCTGCTGCGGGAATTTGGAGACGCTGAGATTGCTTCGCTGATCGCACCCCGCACGCTGATCGTCGAAGCCTGCCAGATTCCGCTGGTCAACATCCCGCCTGGGACACAAAGTGCGCCCGCACAGTTGACAACGCCTCCGATCGAATCGGTGCAGAACGAGTTTGCTCGAGCGCGCGCTGACTGCTGATCTCGATCCAGTTCCGCTGATCGAGCTAGTCGTCAGTGGCGACGGCAACGGAGATTTTGGCAGCGAACTCTTTCTCGAAACGATCCTACAGCGAGTGGCCGGAAGTCGGTTGGCCTCGTCCGGAACTGCCCCGATTTACATGCGTCAGGACTTCGACCCGAGTGTTCGTCGCGCTCGACAGTTCGCACAAATCGCAGCAACTCGTTGATCAGGGGGACCAGGTCCGCGACCTCTTCATGGCAAAGATCGAAAGCGAGTCAGGTATACAAGCATTCGAAAACAGTATCGCGCCATACCGCGAGTACTTTCGTGACCAGATCATCGGATCGTTCGATCGAGACCTGCTGCCACCCAACGTCCGTACGCGAATGATCTATGACGAACCGGAGTACCGCGGCTATGAAGTCGTCCTGGATGTGTTTCCGGAACTGAGAGCCTATCCGGAAACTGGTATTTGCTGAAAGGTTGTATTTATAGACACTTTGCGTCTCATCAACGCAAAGGAGTGCACGATGTCCGAATCCTTCCGAAAACAGTATCCGAGTGATTTGACTGACCAACAATGGGAGATGATCGAACCGATGCTTCCCAAGTTCCGCGGCAGCAAAAAAGGAGGGCGGCCGCGAACTGTCGATTTGCGTGAAGTCATGAACACGATCCTGTACCAATGTCGTTCTGGGTGCCAATGGGACATGCTCCCGCACGACCTGTTGCCCAAGAGTACCGTTTATGATTACTTCAAACGCTGGCGAGACAACGGGACGCTCAAACGGATCAACGACACACTTGTGGGAGCCCTGCGTTCCCTCGAAGCTTCAAGCGAAGAATGTGAGCCCAGTGCCGCCAGCATCGACAGCCAAAGTGTGAAAACAAGCGAACGCTCGGGAAGTCGTGGCTACGATGGTGCTAAGAAAATCACTGGACGAAAGCGAAATATTGCGGTCGACACTCTGGGACTGTTGTTGGCGATCACAGTGACCGTTGCTTCGGTGGACGATGCCCATGCAGCGCGACCGGTGATGCAGCAACTGAGCCACTCGCGTCAGCCACGGTTGCAAGTGGTGTGGGGGGACTCGAAATACCACAATCATTCGCTCAGGTCCTGGCTCACTCGACAGAGGAGCATACATTGGGAACTGGAAATTGTTCGCCGACCCAAAGGAGCTAAAGGTTTTGTGTTGTTGCCAAAGCGTTGGGTCGTCGAGCGAACATTCAGTTGGCTGGGTCGTTGGCGACGACTGAGTCGAGACTACGAACACCGGAGTGAATCAAGCGAGGCGATGATCTATATCGCATCCATTGGCCGCATGCTCCGTCGACTTGCTCCTTCCCCCAACCAACACCCTTTCAAATACCGACTTACGGCATAACAAGGATTCCGGATAGGCTCTGATGTTCTATGGGATTCTCCTGCTTCCGAAAGACATCACGCCAGGTGAGAGACGTCCGGTCGTTGTTTGTCAATACGGCCTCGAAGGGAGTTCGCAGGCGACGGTCACCGGGGATAAGACTTCGTACCGCGACTTTGCCTCGCGATTGGCCAGACGCGGGTTCATCGTTTTCGCGCCCCAGCACCTGTACCGTGGTGGCTGGACAATCAAATTAGAATTGCTCAGGGTAGGCAGGTTCAAGTGACTCATGATGGAATCAACGGCGATCTGATCAAGTGATACACACCGATCTCCATTCAACGACTGACTTTACGAATTCAGCCCTGAACAGACTTATCAAAAAGCCATGCATGAACCGTCTCGGCAACTGCAATTAATCGATCATCCTCAATCCGTTCCCTGTAATTGCCGGACATGGAAGCATCTGCATGTCCCATACAGTACATGATTGCCGGAAAGTCTCTGCAAGCTTCAGCCGCAGTCTGGAAACTATGCCTCAAGGCATAGAAGCCGCGACGACCATTGATATTCAAATCCTTCAAGATCTTGCTGAAATTTCTTCCAATCCGATCTTGTCTGCCGCTCCATTTTGACGGGTCGTTTGATTCAGAATATCGAATCCAAGCGTTTCCATTTTTCATCAGGAATGCCAGCCCCTCACACGCTGGGTCTTTTGTTTTTGGTCGTATTGCGATGGCTTCACGAATCGCTTCGACAGTTTCATTCCAAAGTTTAGCCCGACGCTCAATGCCTGTTTTTAGTCTAGGAAATGTGACAAACCCACTTTTCAAGTCGATGGCAGATTCAGGCAAGTTAGCAATGTCGGTCTGACCGAAGCCGCAGTTGATGGCAAGAAGTGTTATCGCCTTAAGAGTTGGGTTCTCCTCAATCGCTTCCAAAATCTGATTGATCTCCACTGACTTAAACATCTTTAAGCCAGCTTCGGATCTAGCCTTTCTTACGACTTTTTTTGACGGCTTGTTGAACGACTGACCGAAGCGAATCGGATTCTCAATGATTCCTTGATCGTGACCAAAACGGAAAATCATTCTAACTCGCTGAATCTCGTTTCCAAGTGCGAGCGCTCCACGAGTCTTGGCAAGGCTTGCTCGAAGATTGCCAAAATCATTAGCGGTCAAGTCGCAAACGAGACGAGTTTTTCCGAATTGAGTAACGGTCAATTCACATGCCCTGTGGTATTCCCAAAATGTGCGTTGAACGATTTCACCAGAGTCCAGCAAATGACGTTTCACTGTCAAGTATTGGTTGCACGAATCCTTCAGCATTAACCCTGCTTCTGAAGCGACTCTCAGAGTCCTACCAGCGTGCAAGTCGTCCTTCTCTTAGAGATACTTACGAGTGCAGCTTGCGGGTCGTCCCAACGGCCAAAGTAGTGAAACTTCCCTCGGATTTTCTTTGCCCACCGTTTCGTCGCATGCGCAAACAGAGGAAACTCGGGGTAGGGCTTTGACGGCTTTGCAGTCTCGGTTTTCTTTTTTGAGTGACTTTTAGATAGAGAGTCGTTGCGAGAGAGAAGAACGTTGTTATTATTCGCCTTGGTGTTTGCCTGTCGGTCAAAAGGTGGACGGCATTTGACACCTGTAAGTTACAGCTTACGGGTGTCACATGAGGTGTCAATTAAATTTGACAAGTGACTTCAATAGTGTTTTACCGCATGTTTTACACATCCGGAGAGGTGGCAGAGTGGCCGAATGCACTGGTCTTGAAAACCAGCGTGGGGAAACTCACCGGGGGTTCGAATCCCCCCCTCTCCGCTCTTTTCTTACCATCTATCTCTCGATGGGTCGCATCCTGCAGCTACCCTGATGGAAGAAAGCCAACACTTCAATCATCCAGCACTGCAATCGAGGGCAAGTTTTGTAATGGCAATTTTTCCGGAGAAGCAGACGGCGATGTCGCAGTCGGGGCGATGCCCTCGATTTGCGAATTGGCCCCTGTAGG
>JAJDEL010000829.1 GCA_029259835.1 Planctomicrobium sp.
ATCCACAGTATGCGGATGGTCGCCGGAGTCAGACCGAAATTAGCCTGATCTTTGCTATTTGAATATCCGTGAAGCCTGCAAATCAATCCTTCCCTGCCAAATGCGACGGCAACTTGAAGAATCCCGCCAACGAACAGGATGAGTCCGGTTCCCCACGGGACCGCTTTCGGTCCGGGATCATGATTCCCGAAATTGAAGACGCGGATATCCTTTGCGAAGTAAACGATCGCAGCGCCAAGCAAAATCAGAAACAGCCCGAACGCGGCTGTTCCAATTGGGTTGAAGCGACGTTGTTGATCTTCCACGTTTATGTTGTTCATTTTTGAGCGTATCCGGCGAGGTCGATGACCGGTGACCAGAGAGACTCTTGCTCTTCGAGAAACTTCGTGAATTCTTCTGGACCGCGAACAACAACGGCGAAACCATTTTTGCCCATGAAGTCCTTAAATTCTTCCGAGGCAGCGATATCTTCACACTGAGCGAGCATTTTCGCCACAATCTCCGGTGGTGTTCCTTTAGGAAGGGCAAGCCCACGCCAACCCACCGCCGACCAGTCGCAGCCTTTTTCCTTAAGTGTCGGAATCTCCGGGAAATCGGGGTGACGTTGATCGTCCATGACTGCCAGTAAACGTAATTCCCCGGCCTCGATTTGGGGCATTGCTTCCGGAACGCTCACAACGACGGCATCAATGTGCTCGCCCATCAGTTGCACAAGAGCAGGCGCTGAACCTTTCGAAGGAACCCAAGTGACGGCATGAATGTCAATTCCCGCAGCGTCGAGCATTCCCACTCGCGCTAAGTCCCAAATGCCTCCACTGGCAGTTCCGGACATCTTTAGTTTTTCTTTTGATGATTTGATCGCGTCGAACAAATCTTGAATGTTATTCCACGGTGCATCTTTTCGAACGACAACCGCCGCGGAATCCGCATTGATTTGCATCAGGCATTCGTAGTCACGAAAAGTGAGATCGCTGATGCCCATTTGCTTCATCATGCTCAGTTCAACGGTGACCATCCCCATCGTGTAGCCGTCCGCTTTACCGCGAGCGACTGCCGAATGACCAATCGCACCGCTGCCGCCGGTGCGATTCATCACGACAAATGGATTGTCGAACTTTGTTTGCAATCGTTCTGCCCAAAATCGCGAACACCGATCTGTTCCACCCCCGGCTGACCAGGGACAAACGACGGACACGGTTTTGCTCGGGTAACTGTCAATCGCTGCTTGTGGGTCTTTTTGGCAACCAAGAATTGTCACGCACACTAAGAGAACTAGTGGAGAAAGAAAACGACGAAATGAATGAGGTCGCTTCACCCTTTTGAAGACACTTTTTACCACGGAGACACGGAGTCGCGGAGGGAAAAGTGGAGATTGATTTAGTGTTTTAGTTTTGTTCATTGCTTTGAAAAGAATAATAAAGGAGATGAAAAAAGTGATCTCAATGAAGTAGCCGTAAGGTGGGTGAAGACTGATCAATGATGGGGTGCGTCTGCAAACACAACTGTGATTGAAGCGGTACGATGATTCACATTGGCCTGCGTAACCCACCAACTCTTTTATACGCGGATTTTACCCACCCTACAGTGCTTCTCAAACCATATCCAGTCCGCGAAGACCGGCGCTGGTGCTGCTGCCGAAGGTATCGATTTCGAGACCCATTTGTTGGGCGAAGGTGACGAACATATTTGCCATCGGTGTGTTGTTGTCTGAGTCGTGGGCAGTATACGAGCCATGCTTGAAACCGCCACCGGCAACAACAATTGGAAGATTTCGCCAATTGTGGCTGCTCGCATTCCCAAGGTTTGAACCGAACATGATCGATGTATGATCCAGGAGCGAGCGTCCATTTTCTTTGACCTCTCGAAGCTTGGTCAGAAAGCGACTGAAAGAGCCAAACTCTGCTTGTTCGATGAGTTTCAGTTCATCAATTTTAGCAGGATCTTTGCCGTGGTGCGAAAGCCCGTGCCAGTCACTTTTGACGCCTGGGATTTTCGGCACGGCATTCAATCCACTGATTTGAAACGTGATCGTCCGAGTGGAATCAGATTGCAAGGCAAGAACGATCATCTCGTACATCAAGTCCTGTCGAGCGATTGCTTCGAGGCGGTCGTTGATGTCGGTCGGTTGCGCGACGTTGGTTTTTGGTTTTAGTTTCGTTGCCCAGCCTGCGGATTGCTGAAAACGAAATTCGAGTTCACGAACTGCTGTCAGGTACTCATCAAGCTTTTCCTGATCCCGCTTGCCAAGTTGGCGATTCAGTTTCTTCGCTTCACTGTTGACCGTGTCGAGAATACTACGTCCTCTCTGAAGTCCGCGAAGTTCGGCGGCAACTTCTTTCTCTGTTCCGTCTGTGAAAAGACCTTTGAAGACGTACGACGGTCGCGTTTCGCCAGGAATCTCAACCCCATTGGAATTCCATGACATCGAACGCCCACTCGTTGAAAGAGCTAAGTAAGGATAGCGAGTGTGAATCCCGATTTTCTCCGCTATGAGTTGATCGATGGAGATTGAATTCTTAAATCCAGCCAGGCCAGGACGCTGCGCCGAAGTCAGCCAGGTCAGTTCGGAAGCATGTCCGTTGTTTCCCTGTTGATCTGGATGTGAAAGACCGGAGAGAACGGAGATTTGATTTCGATGGTCTTTGAGCGTTTCAAGGTATGGCGTCAATTTGTAATCGCTCCCTTCCGATTCGGGAAAGAGAAACGGTGTATGGAACCCTAAGGTCGCACACGCCGCAACGAATCGGTGTGGCGATTCGCCCGACTTTGTTCCATCTGCAAAAGTCTTTTGACCGAAGCACGGGATCATTGCATCAAGCAGTGGCAAAGAAACAACAGCCGCTCCAGCCCCTTTCAAAAAGTGACGACGACTGAGTGGCTTGCGCGTTGAAAAGAAGATTCGCTTCATAATGAACTCGTGAAAAACAATGTATTGACAATACCGGCTGGAAGTGTTTTCCAAACTGAAAACAATTTGGAGCAATTGAGTCCAACTTTGGAAGGGAGTGAATTGTAACTGGGTTATGTTGATGTTCAGGAAATAAGATGATCAAAATTCGAGTTTTCTGGTGCAAAGTCGCCGCAACCAAATTTCAAAGAGTGAGACTCTTTTTTTGTGTGATCGTGTTCTCGACACATGAACCTGTCAACGCAGGAAGGACATCGTGGATGTCTTTTTGGCACATCACTCGGGTCAAATCAAGGCCACGTAGAGCGGATTTGATCAATGACAGCTTCGAGGGACTTTGTGTGGATCGCCAGCTTGAAGGAGAAGGAACAGAGTGTGACACACACAGGTGTCTTGTGCATCGGGGAAAAGGGGGACGCCTTGGGGCTGATTGTTCAGGTCAAGTAAGCGAGACTGTGATGTTAAGTACCAACATCTCGTTCGTATGCCTGTCTGTCACAAGTAGGGGGCAACGAGTCAAGGGTTTTCTTCCCTGATGACTTGCTCATGTCGGCTTGGTAGTGCATCCTAACTGGATATTACAAAGAACTTGTGAATAGAGTCAGTTCAGCCGTTGTAAGGGTTTTCTATGTACGGAGCTAGTGATGTCGATTCCATTTAAGTGCGATGCTTGTACATTTCAAACACGTGCTAAGGATCGATTTTCCGGGAAAATGGTGACGTGCCCGAAATGTGGCGAACAAGTTCAGTTGATTTTGAAAACAGATGGGACGACATCTTCAGTAGAAACTCTGATGAATCATCGCCAGCCTGGATCTCAGAATAAGAAAAAATTGTGGCTCGTCTGTTCCACGAGTTTGGTTTTGATTGTTGCAGCAATTGTTGTTTTCTCTCAATACAACAAGATTGATGACAAAACCTCTGCGAACTTGGTTTTGATAAAAGCTCCGAATAAAAACTCTCGCCAGAAAGACAATGTCCTCGCAGCAGTTCAAGATGAATTCACAGAACTTCCATTGCATGCCGAGGAACCGTCCAAGGTCATCGTGGACGAAAAGGGAGATGATACGAGTTCAAAGGAGGGCACTGTTTCTCCCGAACTTGAAAAGAGCAATACACGAAGTTCAATCCCGACTCCAACGACAACTGTCGCGGTCCAACTGCCAGAAGTGGTAAAGTTTCGGAAACTTCCCCTCGACGATCTCGTGACGTCAATGGCGATGACTGAAGACGGTCGATTTGTGCTGATGTCTCATCAAGCATCGCACCAGATCTCTGTGTATGATGTCCTTGCTGGTGAAGTGACGGCAACAATCTCTACGAAATCACCACGATCAATTCTCTGTCGTGGAAAGCTTGCTTACATTGCAAATTTCGGAGAATCAACGGTCAGCATCTTCTCACAGGATAAGGGGTGGAAGCTATTGGCACAGCAGTTGGTCGCCAATAAGAATATCGTGCATCTCTCGGCGCCGCGTGGACAGTTTTTCAAAGGTGAACTGGTTGTCACCTGTCATGGCGATACACGCCAGGCATCCTACCGAGACGCTCACGTTTCTTCACTGGACACTTTGACCGGCAAAACGAAACAAATTTCCAAGTCGTCAGTTGCTTCTGTGAGCTACGATGGTCGCACTGTCATCACTCAAGGCTCTTTCAACTTGAGTCCTTCCGGAGGAATTTCCGCATTCGACTACGATGAATTCTTGCGAGGAAAGGCAAAGCCGATATTCGGAGGTGGCATCCAGCAAACTCCTTATGTCTATCAGGTCTATCCCGGCTCGTATTGGCTGGGAGGAACTATTATTTTCGCTGGTGCTCCGATTGCTCCGTTGGATGGAGACTTGGGAAAACTTATCGTTCCCGACCTGTCACAGAAAGTGATCTACACTCTCCACAAGGACGTTATCCGAGGGCACAAACTCAACACGGCGCTTTCGGAATTGGGAATGAGGCGTGTCGAGTATCCCGATCCTTTCAACGAGTTTGATCGAGTTTACCACCATCTCTACCGCATGCGCGGTTATCTCCTGGATCATCCAGTTGCTTACACACATGAAGATCGACTCTGCATTTTCGTTCTTTGTGCAAAAGGAGGAATTGTTCTCGCGGCGGAGACGCCGGCGATGCGAACTCCAAAACCTACAGAATTAGGCGCGAATCTGGCAGATTCTCAGCTGAAACCACCACAGGGCAACTCCACGACCAGCGAAGGTTCTCCTACCCCCCAAAAAACAGAAGGTACGTCTGCATCGACCAATCCGTTGATGACGAACCAGGAGAATTCGAGTGAGAATTGGACGGTTCCAGGTTCCGTCGATTTACTGAAACCGGAGATCGCGAAGCGTCTAGAAGCTTCTCGGCAGTTTCGAGAAAAATTGATGTTTGACGAGGCCGTC
>JAJDEL010000830.1 GCA_029259835.1 Planctomicrobium sp.
CATGGGTGCAGAAGTGCAGCGTCCACTGGCTACCGTGGTAATCGGTGGTGTTTGTAGTGCCATGATTATGAGTTTACTTGTGTTACGAGTGCTCTACGTCGTGTTTAACCTTCCGACGGAGAGTTTTGACGACGGAGAAGACGATGATGGTCATCTTCTTGAACCAGACGAACCGACCGAACCAGAGACTGGGTGTGTGTCCGAGTCAGTGTCGGTCTAACCATGATTCGGCGATGCCGAAAGGAGAATTTGATGCAGGGTAATTATTGTTTAAGCGGCCTATTATTTGGGCTATTGGTAATGAGTGTTTTTGTATTTAGTGGTTGTGGTGACGGTGAGCCGTCGCAGGATAGCAAAGCCAGTTCACCAGCACCGGCCAAAGTCGATCACAGTCACGCTGGTTGGTGGTGCGTGGAGCACGGCGTCCCTGAAGGAGAGTGCGCATTATGCGATTCGTCGCTGGTTTCAAAGTTTAAGGAAGCCGGTGACTGGTGTGAGGAACACAAACGCCCCGAGTCTCAGTGCTTCATTTGCAGTCCAGCACGGTTCAATAAGTTCGCTGCCCGCTATGAGGCCAAGACAGGAAATAAACCGCCGCAACCAGAACTTGAAAAGTAAGATTTAGGGCGAATATTTGACTAACTCGGTTTAAAACCGGGCTCTGCGGTATGTCGACAATGCGACACGCGCAGTAATCTTATTTGGCTAGCTAATCTGCGGGAGTGGCTGTTCGTATTTGAAATCCGGCAGGCAAGATGAAGAATCACCGTATGTTGCGATTAAGTATGACTGGTTGAAACCACGCATCCCGAGAGGAAAAAATGACATGAACAACGTAACCAGAAGAATGTGCATGTTCCTTAGTTGGAGTTGTTATCTCATGCTCTCTGTAATATCGATCAGAGTAAGTTTCAAGGCCACGAGATTGCTCGTCCTCAACCATTTTGCTTAACCGAATTTTGTTCTTACTTGGTATTCCAAGGAGCCAGTCATATCAGCCTCTAAGTCTACTCCGAAATCCACTATCCTTCCGTTTCGTTTCTTGAGAAAAAGGAATTTTCTTATGTACCGTATCTATTTCTGTGTAGTACTCACGTTTGCTTTTTCTGTGTGTCTGACCAGTCAAACTTGGGCAGTGACTCCCACAATGAAGACCACCATCACCTTGGAAGTGCTCAGTTGCGAAGGCTGCGCCAAAAATGTGGCCGCCAAGCTGTTGGAAATCCGCGGAGTTGCTAAGGTCAAAACTGATTTGAAAACCAAGTCTGCCACTATCACCCCCAAGGAGGAAACATTGCTTTCACCACGACAGCTGTGGGAAGCGGTCGAAAAAGCGGGGAAGAAGCCAATCAAGCTTCAAGGTCCCAACGGAACATTCACATCAAAACCGAAGACATGATTTCAAAATTTTGCAACAGAGTGACCGCTGAGGCCAGGTAATACTGGCACCAGCGGCCCTTATTAATACGTTTCGTGACCTTTTGCAGGTGATAAAGTAGAGAAAGTTTAAGCTGAGTTGATGAAAGAATATCGTTTTCGAGTTGCCAATTTAGATTGTGAACACGACGCCGCAAAGTTGCGGCGGTCTCTGGAATCAGATATTGAAGTCTTGCACATCCTAATATCTTCAGGGAGCGTTCGTCTTTCGGCCGATGAACATAAACACTCACAGAGGGAACTTGAGGCGAAGCTCGACGACATTGGATTTCCTCTGCAGAAGCAGGACAAGCAGCTCGGTCTACTTTCCGTCTGGGAAAACACGAAAGTAGTTGCGGCGGCTGTCTCGGGCATTCTGCTGTTGTGTGGGTGGCTGCTCAACTATCTGTCAACCGCTTGGGGGTCGCTAGCTCTCTATTCGTTAGCCATCCTAATCGGCGGTTACCATTTCGGTCGCGAAGCAATCGAAGGTCTTCTCTTTAAGCGGCGTGTCGGCATCGAATTGCTCATGGCGGTTGCGGCTGTCTCGGCTTTTGTTCTTGGACAACTAGCAGAAGCAGCGATGTTGGTTTTTCTATATTCCATCAGCGAGGCACTCGAAGGTTACACCGAGGCAAAGACTCGCGCTGCCGTTCGTGCATTGATGGATTTGACACCCAAAACTGGCTTACTCCTGGAAAACGGAAAAGAGCGTGAAGTACCAGTTGAGGAATTGCAACCCGGCGATATGTTTCTCGTCCATCCTGGCCAATCTATCCCCACCGATGGTGAAATTATCTTTGGCGCTTCCAGTCTCAACGAAGCCCCAGTCACCGGCGAGAGTGTTCCGGTCGAGAAACAAGTAGGCGACGTGGTCTACGCCGGCAGCATCAATGGAGGGGGTTCGCTGGAAGTCACAGCAACAAAGGCCTTCACTGAAAATACGATCTCACGAATCATTGAGATGGTGGAGGAAGCACAGGAGCGCAAAGGCGAAAGCCAACGTTTCATTGAACGCTTCGGCAACTGGTACAGCCCCACAGTATTATTGATCAGCTTCGCGATCGCGATCTTGCCTCCGTTGCTCTACAATATTTCGTGGACCCAGTGGACGATTCGTGCCACGATCTTCATCGTCGCTGCTGCACCGTGTGCTTTGGTCATTTCGATCCCGGCCACACTTGTGGCAACGCTCGGAACAGCTGCTCGACACGGCGTGTTGATCAAAGGCGGAGTGTATATCGAGCGACTGGCCGCCATTCGCGTAGTTGCCTTAGACAAAACCGGCACGATCACTCTCGGCGAGCCAACAGTCACTGATTGTGTTGTGTCTGATCAGGCTGGTATTCCATCTCGCACGAAAATCTTAGCGGTGACTGCTGGTATCGAAAGACTAAGTCAACATCCGCTGGCGAAGGCGATCGTCAGATTTGTTCGAAATGAAAATATTCAGCCACTTTTCGCTGAGGACTTTCGATCGCTGACTGGGGTAGGAACGTCTGCGTCCGTAGACGGAACACTCATTTACGTCGGAAAGCCCCAACTATTTGAAGACGACTTGGCCATCGATTTATCCTCGTTTTCGAATAACATCACCCAGCTACAAAGCGAAGGGAAAACGGTTGTTATCATCGGCAATGACCAGCAGGCTTGGGCAGCCATCGCGATGAAGGACACCGTTCGTGAGAACGCCACTCAGGCAATAGAAGCACTCCATGACGTGGGCATCGCCAAGGTGGTCATGTTGACGGGTGATAACGAGCGCACGGCAAGACAAGTTTCCCAAGAGGCTGGAGTTGACGAGTTCTACGCAGACCTGAAACCGGATGACAAAGTCACTAAGCTTCGTGAACTGTTATCAGAACATCGACACGTGGCTATGGTTGGCGATGGTGTGAACGACGCCCCGGCCTTGGCGGAAGCCAGTGTTGGAATTGCT
>JAJDEL010000084.1 GCA_029259835.1 Planctomicrobium sp.
CGGCTGATGCGGTTGAGAGGGAAACGGTCCAGGAATTTATCGCCAAAGCGGATTCTTAAATACCCCCACGCGCCCATGTTTGAAGGTTCTTCCTGAACCCAGAAGACTGGCGTCTCGTCGGGATACTCAGCGAGAATTTTCTCAATCGCGCTCGTCGGGAATGGGTAGAGCTGCTCGACTCGAATGATCGTGGAATGGCGGATGCCGAGTTCATGTCGACGGGCGAGGAGGTCGTAATAGACTTTCCCGCTGCACAATAAAATTTGCTTCACTTCGCCTGGGTCGAGTGGTTCGACGTCTGGAATCACTTCCTGAAAACGACCGATGGCGCAATCATCAAGTGTCGAGATGCACTCCTTATGCCGCAACAAGCTTTTCGGTGTCATCACGATCAATGGCTTTTTCCACTTGCGTATGACTTGTCGTCGCAACAGGTGGAAATGTTGTGCTGGTGTTGTTGGCTGACAAACCTGCATGTTGTCTTCCGCCGCTAGGTTCAGGAATCGTTCGAGGCGGGCGCTCGAATGTTCAGGCCCCTGCCCTTCGAAGCCATGCGGCAACAACATCACTAAGTTGCTGAGGCGATTCCATTTGTCTTCGGCACTGGCGATGAACTGATCAATGATCACCTGAGCCGCATTGACAAAGTCACCGAACTGAGCTTCCCAGACGACCAGACCTTCTGGGCAGTCAAGACTGTAGCCGTATTCGAAACCGAGCACGCCTGCTTCGGAAAGCGGGCTGTTGTGAATGTTAATGAATCCATCGCCGTCGATGATGTTTTCAAACGTATTGAACGGTTCGCCATTGTTGTTGTCGTGCAGGACTGCGTGTCGGTGACTGAAAGTTCCCCGGCAAACATCCTGTCCAGTCATTCTCAGTGGGCGTCTCTGATCGAGGATTGACGCAATCGCCAGCACCTCGGCGCCTCCCCAATCGAGTGGTTCCTCGCCGGCCGCCATTGCTTTTCGCAAATCAAGTATTCGCTGAACCTTCGGATGCGGTTTGAAGCCTTCCGGAACAGCAGTCAGCTTCGTGAGCAGTTCATTCAGTTTCGGTTTTTCCAGTCCGGTCTCCGGACAGTCTGCCGCTTCGATCGGTCCTCCCTGAAATCCGCCCCAGACTCCTCCCCAATTGTCGACACAACGAATGAAGTCGTCCCGGCGAGCCTCGGTCAGTTCCTTCTCCAAATTCTCTCGGCAGTCCTTTTCAATTTGCTCTGCCTCATCACGAGTAATCCCGTGGAGGTTCAGCAGACTGTCGAGATAGCCTTCGAAGACTGTCGAATGCTTTCGGATTTCCTTGTACATCATCGGCTGAGTGAATGAAGGTTCATCTCCCTCGTTGTGTCCACGACGTCGATAGCAATACATATCGATGACGACATCTCGCTGATATTTCGTGCGGAAGTCGAGTGCGAGGTTCACGACCTGCGCGACCGCTTCCGGGTCTTCTCCGTTGACATGAAAGATCGGAATCTGAAGCATCTTCGCGATGTCCGTCGCGTAGGTCGTTGATCGAGATTCGTCAGGATTCGTCGTAAAACCAATTTGATTGTTGACGACAACATGAATCGTACCGCCAGTTTTATAGCCTTCTAGCTCACTCAGGTTCAAAGTCTCCTGAACGATCCCTTCCCCGGCAAACGCGGCATCGCCATGGATCAGGATCACGGTCCCGCGTTCGCGATCAAAGTCGCCGTATCGATCCATCTTCGAACGCATCCGTCCTTGTGCGACGGTGTTCACAAACTCAAGATGGCTCGGATTGAAACAGAGAGAGAGATGAACGTCATTGTTTTGCGATGTCTTCCAGTTCGCGCTGTAACCGAGGTGATACTTTACATCTCCGCGCCCGAGGTACAAATCAGAGTCTGCATCGTCGAACTCTCTGAAGATCGTCCGAGGCGATTTGCCCATGATGTTCGCCAGGACATTCAGTCGCCCGCGATGGGCCATGCCGATCACAATTTCCCGAACGCCTTCGTTACCGGACTTTTCAATTGCCAGGTGGAGCAACGGAATGAGACTCTCGGCACCTTCCAGGGAAAAACTTTTCGCGCCGACAAACTTCCGCGCCAGAAATTCTTCAAACACAACTGCATCAGCGAGTCGTTGCAGGATGCGAATCTGCTGATCCCGTTCGAGCTTCATGTGGTTGCCGGACACTTCCATCCGCTGCGCGAGCCAGAGCCGCACCGGCAGGCTGTCGATGTGCATAAACTGCGCACCAATGCTGCGGCAATACGTCTGCTTGAGCCAATTCACGATGCCACGCAGAGTTCGAGTCGCTGGTCCTGCGACCCAGTCCGTTGAGACTTCCCGGTCGAAGTCGGCTTCTTCAAATCCATAAAATGCAGGATCAAGTTCCGCCGGACTGAGGCGTTCTGATCCCAGCGGATCAATCGAAGCCGCGATATGTCCGCGCACACGGTAATTTCGGATTAACTGGTCCAACCGCTCCTGCCGTGCCGCTTCGTCCATTCGTGTCGCGACCTTCTGGTGCGAAAGCTGGGGTGTCGCCGCTCCAGGTGGGTTGAACATACTGCGCGAGCGGAACGGACTCTCAGGAGTCCATTCACTGGTCAATCGTTGATCACCATTCTTGATGGACTCAAAATACTCTCGCCATTCCGGGGTCACCGAAGACGAATCCGACAGATAGCTTGAGTAGAGTTGCTCAACAAACACCAGGTTTTGGCTGTTGAGCGGGATCACAGGAGAAGCCACGATGAGTGCTCCAAAACGGACTCGAAGGATGAAATCGTTGTTAGTGTCAGATTTATGCCTCAGAGCGGCGGAATTCAATGCCGACATCATAGAAAACAGAACAGATTTTGATGTCCAGAACACCTTTCCCATTATGGGAAGCAAATTTGCAATATAGATTGTCTCGAAAATCGACGAGGAATCTTCGGTTCGGTATCATTCAGAGCAATTGACAGCTGTGACACACTGGGAAACGCTGTCACTATTACGGGTTGATGAAGATTTTTCCAGAATTCCCTAACTCCTCCAGATGATATGACACAGCAACGACTCTCCGGAATTTTTACTCCGAACCTTGTTCCTTACGATTCGAATCAGCAGATTAACGAACCGGAATTACGTCGTTATGTTGATTGGCTGATCGAACGCGGAGTCCATGGTCTCTACCCAAACGGATCGACCGGTGAATTCACTCGGTTCACGCTTGAAGAAAGAAAGCGGATCGTCGCGATTATCGCCGATCAAACACGCGGACGCGTTCCGATTCTCGCTGGTGCGGCGGAAGCGAACGTCCGCGAGACGCTGAAAGCCTGTGAATACTACGCGAGCCTCGGCGTGCGAGCTGTCGCGATTGTCGCACCGTTCTACTACAAACTCAGCCCATCTTCGGTGTATGCGTATTTCAAGGAGATCGGAAAGAACACGCCGATTGATGTCACTCTCTATAACATCCCGATGTTCGCCAGCCCCATCGACGTTCCAACCGTGCAAAGGCTCAGCGAAGAATGCGAACGAATCGTCGCAATCAAGGATTCATCCGGGGAAATCCCTCACATGATTCGCATGATTCAGGCAGTTCGACCGAACCGACCGGAGTTCAGCTTTTTGACCGGCTGGGATGCTGCGTTGATGCCGATGATGCTCGTCGGTTGCGATGGTGGCACGAACGCATCGAGCGGTGTTGTCCCGGAAATTACTCGGAAGCTTTATGACTTGACCCTCGCTGGGCAAATCGATGAGGCTCGCAAAGTTCAATACGACCTCGTCACACTCTTCGACGCAATGCTCTACCAGGCGGAATTTCCAGATGGTTTCCGCGCCGCCGTCGGACTGCGTGGATTCCAGATGGGACGTGGACGGCAACCGCTCTCGGATGAGCAACTCGATGATCTGTCGACACTCACAAATACCTTGCAATGTATGCTTTCCGAGCATGGCTACACCGACCAACCAGTGGGCGGGTGTCCAGTAGGAGGTGCTGGTTCGCACACGGCAAACCCCGACGTCACAAAAATCGTCGGGACTGTCGTCTCCGAACTGAAACGCCGCGGGCTGATTTCGTAAATCCACCAAGAATCTGCCCACTCTCACTTAGCCCCCGGTGATCCACCGGGGGAACCAGCGTCAGCAACTTACATTTCTGGCCTGCCCAAAATTAATTCCCCGATATCAGCCGTTTGGGCGCTAGCCCCAAATCTGTAACCGGTCCACGCTCATAACCGGGGCTAACGCCCAGCGGCTGAAATAGAGTGAATCAATCCTGGAATTTGCTACGGAAACCATTCCTAAGTCCTAGAACGCCACCGGATTGGGTGGAAAGTCCCAGAACTGCCAATTACCATCTTCGTCGTTGAATCGCCGTCTACCGTTGAAGAGGTGTTCACTCTTTTGGTGTTGAGAGATTGGTTTAGAGTTATGCCCACCGTTACATTTAAGAATCTTAAAAAGAAAAAGATCATCGTTCCAGAAGGAGCGAATCTTCGTCGAGAAGCTCACAAAAACGGTGTCTCATTGCATGGTGGCATCCACCAGTATTTCAACTGCCAAGGCAACGGCATGTGTGCGAGTTGCCGGGTTCGAGTCGTTTCTGGTGAAGAGAACCTGAAACGGAAAAAATGGTGGGAAAAGGTTTTACTGCTTATCAATCCGATGTGGCTGTTTGCACGAATCGGACACGAAGAAGACCTTACACTCGCCTGCCAAACTCGCGTCTACGGTGACTGCGAAGTTGAATCGACTCCGCCAATGAACTGGAGCGGCGAAGAAGAGTTCTGGGTCTAAATAGCATGAGCGAACAGGATCGGATCGTTGTCAATTTTGCAGCGATAGCCCGCCGTTCATGAGGCCACTGTTGATGAGGGCGACGGCTTGCCAGGCTTCGCGTTTGGCGTCGTTCAGCGAAAGCAGAATGTCGACATAAGCCTTTTGCGCCTGCAGCAGCCCAACGTAAGAAACTAGGCCTGCCTTGTAGAGAGTTTGGGTGCTTTGCAAACTCTCCTGTGAGAGTGGCAAAAGCTCATTCTCTAACTGCGAGAGCGTCTGCTGTGCAATTGTGTAGTCTCGGAATGCAGTGACATATCGCTGGCGCAATGCAAGTTCGAGTCGCTTGACCTTATGGCTTGTTCGAATGTAATCCGCTGTAGCGGCTGCAATTCGCCCACTGTTTTGATTATGAATCGGGAGTTCTAATCCAAATTGCAAATTCACGACAACTTCATCCGTCGCATTGTTGAATTGCAAACCAACCTGAGACTGGACGTTCGGAGTCGGCTCAGCACGTTCCCGCTGAACCGCCCATTGATGCCTGAGCATTTCGGCACGAGCGGTCTCTATGATTGGATGTGATTGAGCGATGGACTGGAATTTTTCTTCAAAGTCGTAACCTGGAACGACCGAATCCAGCGCACCCACAACGGCATCAACATCGACAAAATCGATCCCCAAAACGACTCCGAGAGCCTGTCCAGTCGATACGAGTCGTTGTTCGGCATTTCGTAATTCGAGCAGGTTTTGTTTACGTTGAAGTTGCGCCTGCAACATTTGCCCTTTGCCGATTTCTCCCGTATCAACCAATTTCTGTGTCAGGTTCACACCATCCAGCAACACATCGTCCATCACTTTCAGAATTTCGATGCGCCGCTTCGCTGCCAGGACCGCGTAGAATCTTTGTCGTGCGTCTCCGGCAACCTTCAACTTCTGAACTTGCCAGTTCCAGTTAGCTGTTTCGACTTCCCAGCCACCTACCTGATTGCTGAGTCCCAGTTTGTTCGCCGTCACATATTCCTGTGAATAGAAGAAGCCCTGCAGCCCGAGCGTTCCATCATCTCCAAGTTCCGAACCTTGGTATCCAAACGTTGGATTCAAGGGGCGTGTTGCATCCCAACGCATTCCACGCGCACGTTCAACTAGCGCGCTTTTCTCCTGTAAAGCTGGATGATTTGAAAGCGCAATTTCGATCACCCGGTCCAGCGTGAGTTCCGCAGGTTCAATCGCCAATTCCGTCGGAGCAGGCAACTCCAGTTCACTTTCACTTGGAGGCAATTCCTGTGAGAGTACGATATTCGCAATCACTAGGGAGAAGCAAAAGAGTCCTCCTAAAGTCACTGTTTTACGAAAACAGAATATATTCACAGTCTGGCGTCCTTGCCAATAGAGTGTCTGGAAGTCCTTTGATTGTCTCGGTTGATACGGTTATGCCGGTTGATCCAATTGCAAGGTTGCTTCAATTTCTACAATGATCTAGTCTCGAAGAGTCCAACTACGTAGACTTTGACGCTTAGGAATCTTTTCATCACCCTCGAAATGGCTCAAATGCACGGTTGGCCCCATTACATTCTGGTTTTCACCTTTCTCTGGCAGATCGGGGTCTGTCCCAACTATTGCTCCTGCCACCATGGTGTTGAGGAATTATTTGCCGGTTCTGATGAGGAGGCAGATGCTCATCATGGCTCGCATCACCATGCCGAGCCATCAGAGGGGTTTCTTGCGGTCTCGCAGGAACACGAATGTGATGGAATCGGGCGCCCTGCCTTTCTTGTCAGTCGCACGAACGTTCTCAGCCGAATTGTCGCTTGCCGATCTACTGATGCTGTGATTGCAGTGGTCAGCGATGAATCATTAGACACAATCAGGGCTTTCTCTTCTTCACGGTCGTTCCTGCCCGGTGACTCTTTGCGAGAGTCCCTGCGCGCCCGAAGTGCGCTTCAGGTCTGGCAGGTCTAACTGACCAGCCTCCCGTATCTTATCTCGCTCAATTTCGTTAGCGAATGGTGAGGCGGTCTCTTTTCTGTTTCTGAATTCGCGCGAATTCGGTGAATCAATTTGCATTATGCCATGTGAATTCGCCTCGACTGAATCGAGGTGAGCGAGGTTCTTCGGAATTTCTCTTAAGGTGTTATTATGAAATTGCCTCCTGTTAAATTGCTCGGGACGATCGTTTTGTGTCTGATTATTGGTGCCGTTGTGGGAATCTTTATCCCGCAAGATGGATTAAGAGCGACGGTTCTTGAACTCTCTGGATCGATCATCCCGGCTCCCGAAGCGGACGCACACTCTGAAGAAGAGGGAGGCCACGAAGAACACAACCACGTCGAACTTTCGAAGGCAGCTCAGAAGAGTTTGCAACTGAAGCGACTGGTGCTCACTCCTACATCGTACACCTCCAGTAGTGTGCTTCCGGCAGTTGTTGTTGAGAGACCAGCGGTCAGTGATCTGCATGTCGTGACAGAATTTGAAGGGATCATTGAAGAGATCAAAGCTGTCCCTGGTCAAGCAGTTCGCGAAGGAGATCCACTGTTTCGAATTCGACTGACAGGAGACTCTCTGGCAAAAGCACAATCCGCGTTTCTGGACGCGATTTTGGCAGTCGACATTCTCGATCAGGAAATCAAACGCCTCGCCGATGCAGCCTAAGATGGAGGGTTAGCCAGAAAACGTACGATCGAACTTGAATATGAGCAAAAACGTTTGATTGCTCAACAGGAAACCAAGAAACAAGAGCTAAGTATTCATGGTTTGACGAAAGACCAGATTGACGAAATTGTGACGACGCGCAAATTGATTCGATCTGTCACCATCAAAGTCCCGATCGGTCTGATTGACATGACCGAT
>JAJDEL010000831.1 GCA_029259835.1 Planctomicrobium sp.
TGAAACACCTGAGTGGATTGAGCGTCTCGACCTTCGGAGTCGTCGTACAACCTAAGGCATTCCCGAGCGGCTCGCACTCGTATTGTGGTGTTGCTCGAAACTCCCACGCCAACGCCCGTCTGGCCGATTCTATTCGCTGGAGACTGAATCGCATCAGCTATCTTCTCGCGCTGGATCGGTGAGGCCAGGCAGCCCGTCAATGCTTGACTGATTGTTCTCGGATTGATAGTCATGCAAGCCCTCTTCACCTTTTTGAATTGCCCATTTCGTTGACAGTTCACGTTCAGCCGAGAAAGACATCAACGGAACGCCAAACCCGCAAGAGTCTGAATTTCGGTCACACGGCACACGAATAATGGACCGCAGACCCACCAGCGGAGGAAACAAGTCGCGAAGCTGTTTAAATTCGTCGTGATTTGATTCGATCACATCTCCTTTACCATGTAATCGAACGATCTTCGGCGGACCTTCAAACGCACAAAACATCAGTACGATTCGCCCATTCTCTTTGAGGTGTGCAATGGTTTCCAGGCCACTTCCTGTAAGGTCCGCAAAAGCGACGGTGGATTCATCGAGCACGCGAAACGAATCGAGTCCCTTCGGCGACAAGTTGATGTGCCCCAATTCCGACAACGGCGCCGACGCAACAAAGAACACCGGCTGCCGAAGAAGTCCGGCCCTCCAGTGTCAACCCATGAGTCGCTGAACCGAAAAGCGTGATCTTTTGCATCGATGGAGTCGATAGGAAACTAACCGGGGGCTTGTCGACGCTGAAAGGATCAAACATTGCACACCGCTGCAATTCAGCTTGTTTCCAATCGCGGTTGCTTGCATCAATTTCGCGGAGTTTTCAATTTCTCGAACTCGCAGACATCGTTTTCCCCGCCAGCAATTGAGCTGCCTCCAAAGTCGTCTCTGTTGCATCAGCTGCAATGCCTTGCGTTCTCCTCAAGCTCGCGTCGGTGAAACTGGCCGACCTCCTTTTTAATGGCGATGCAATCTGGACTTCGATAACCGATCCGTGCGCCGTCAAATTGATACGATCGCCGATTTTCCTAGCACGGTTTCGTGCATGAGGTGATCACGACCAGAAAGAAGCAATCCGGAGGGCTCGAAAGCCTGACTTTTCTAACTGCACCCGGTCACATCGACCGGCAGGACATTTTTTCGTGCGTCGACGTGCAGGACCGGAGTAGGAAAAGGGAATGTCGAAACATAGCGGGGCGTGTTGTTTCGGAGCAGATTTGAGTAACACATCACTGGATTTAAGCGAATCGCTGAAGCCTGCTACATTAGCCTTGGTTTGGAATAATGATTGGGTTCGCCTCCGTTCATGACAGACAGAACGAGCCCATTCTCTTTGTTGTTCGTATTCAGTTTGGTCGCAAATCGATACTAATGTAAATGCTTCCAAGGCGTTGATGAGGAGGGTGCATGTCACTTGGGCGGGGATTTCTAGCAATTTCAGCATGATTGCATGGTTTTTGGAATAAAACCAGAATAATGTCTAAGAAGTCATGTCCTATCGGGTCCTACTCTCAGAGAGGATGAATTGGTCGTGAATCGAACCAGCCAGATGCCGCAAGCGAGAGTTATGTTGAAACCGACTCCCCGAGTCAACGGTTCTGGTACCACTGGCGCGTGTGAACTCACGCTTCAGGGTTTGTTCGATTCTGAAGAAACTCCACTGCTGCGCTACGCATTTTCGCTGGTCGGTCGCCGCGCGGTCGCTGAGGAAATCGTGCAGGAAGTGTTTCTGCAACTACACACGCACTGGGATGATGTCGATTCTCCCAAAGCCTGGTTGTTTCGCAGCGTGCGCAATCGGGCCTACAAACACATCCGCGACAACAAACGAGAAATCCTCAACGATAACGACGGCAATTTGCAATCCTCTCTCGCTGAGGATGATTCGGGTGAGGCTTCGCTTGTACACATGGAGGCTATCGGAGCCCTGCGACAGATCCTGGAGGGACTCGACGAACCCGATCGGCAATTGGTGAAGTTGAAGTATTTCAGCGACCTCAAGTATCGCGAGATCAGTTCTGAAACTGGTCTGAACATCGGCAACGTCGGCTACCGATTGCACCATATTTTAAAAGAACTGGCAGACAAACTACGTAAACTTGGATTCGACGAAAAGTCATGAACGAAGAATCACATCATCCATCGATTGAACCGCAACTCGAAGCACGGATTGTCGCTCTCGTATTGGGCGAAGCGTCCGAATTTGAACGTGATGAACTACATCGCCTCATCGAGGAGCGACCGGAACTGGCGGCGTTCTTTTTGCAAATGCAATGCATGCATGGATTACTACAAGATGTTGGCGCAGGTGAGTTCGTGGAAGAAGATGAGGACTGGAAGCTACCTGCTGAAAGACGCAACGCAGTCCTGGCCGTGATTCGAGGAGAAGCGACGGTTCAAACGTCGGCATCAAACATCAACGATTCTGTTCAGCAGCAAGTGCCTGGCAAACGAAACTGGCGATGGAACCTGACCGGGATCGCAGCGGTTCTTTGTGTCGTTGGATTCTTCGGAATCATGGCGCTGCCGTCATTCTTTACACCTGAATCCATAATAGATTTTCGAGGGGGCCAGTGGGGCGTCGCCCAGGTTAATGATCCAGTTGTGGTGACACCGTACTTTTCGATGAACCAATCGACATCGAAGGGCTGGTTGTCTTCGAGACTTGACTTCGAAGATGGTCGCGCTGAGACAGATGTGGAGCAGCAACTATCGAAATCTTCGTGGTTCGAACGCGACAATCGGAAGAACTCAGAATCTGCTCTTTCGTCGATCCGGGACACACTTAAGGCGGATGGTGCTCTACCGAGCGGCCACTACCTGAAGGATGACGTCCAATTCTTTCCTGCGGGACCAGTGTTGGGTCTTCCGAAGAACGCCGTCGCTCAACCCGAATTCATCAGTGCGTTTGGAGAAATGAATCTCCCGGCGCCTGCGGTTGTGGACGGAACAGAGTCAACACGACGAACGGACGACGACTCTGAACTCATCGCCAAAAATGAAGGCGCGTGGCGTTTTCAAAAATTGAGGGAAGAGGATCGCAATGGCAACGGTCTGGCGGATTCGCAGCCGACCATCTCGGGTGAAAGTGAACCGGACTTGTCTTTTACCGAAGGGGCTGACATCGGTGCTGAAGCCAGCGACTCAACAATAGCGGCAATACGATTGAGGACGGGTGTCGCTGATGGTGAGGCACTTCTCACCAATGCACTCAGTTCGCTTTCGGCTGCAGAAGGCACAGACAGCAACGGCAAATCAGATGCTCCTTTACCTGCGATGAATCGTGAAATTGAAGAGTTGAGTATTAGCGGGACGGCGCAGGGTGTGTCGCGTAGGCATCCCGTCGCGGATCTTGTAGTCCCGATTGATCAGTTCGGAGACTCTCCGTTCGGAGGGTCAAATAAGTCTCCGCCTGGGATGCAAAACCCCGGTTCTCAAACATCTGGTCCAGGGCCAGGGCAAACTCAACTCCAGTTGGGTGAAATTGATAACAAGAGTCGTGATTTCTCGATTGACCAGTTGGCATCGCCGGCGGGTGAAAACGGAAATGACAGCGTGCGTATCTTGAATGAAACGAAGTGGATGGCAAACATCGACCGCGTGGACTCGTCAGAAGCTGCCGAAGGAACAGTGGACAAGAGGCTCGGCGATCTCTTCGAGAGGGGTGGTCGCAGATTTGGCACGGCGACAGGCAACAAAGGATTTGGCGGTGGTGGCGGATTTGGCTCTAACCTTCCCTCCGATGAATGGGAAAAAAAGATGCCGGCAGACGCAAAAGGCGTCGCAAAGGAGGAGCAGGAAGGCTTCGCCAGTTTCGATGATTCTGGGGTAGAGACATTACCTCGATACAGAGTTCCTGCCAGTGGCTTAATGAGTAAAACGAGAACAATCGATGAGTTGACTGGCAAGGAGAGTTTGGACTTAATTAACGAATCGAAAGCTCTGTCAATTCCCACAAATGAATCAGAGGTCCCGCGTGGTGTGGACAGGAAAACAGGGACGCGCATCGTTTCCGGTAAAGACACATTATCGTTTGAAAAGAAAAAAAAGGTCGGCGAAATGCGGCCTGGTGATTATGCAGAGCGAGATTATGGTTTGGCTCAAGAAAACCAAGAGTCATTAGGCATTCATAAACCAGTTCCAGCGCCAGTAACGGGGGCTGGGGTTGTTCAGTCCAGGCAGAATCACACCGTGGACGGCTTCAACTCCTCCGTGAAATCCTGGGAGAGACCTCCATCAAAGCAAAAAGAGCAACAAGTTGAATTGCAACGAGAATCCCGCGGACGAGGACTGGAAAAAAGAAGCTCCGGTTCCCGTTTCGGATATGTCGCTCCCGTGCTGGTTGATAAATCTAAATCAATGACGAGGCGAGCGGTGAAGAGAATCGCGGCGCCTGCTGGTCTTAATGAAAAAGCTGCGGCAGAAGAAGCTTTCTCCACCTTCTCACTGCACGTGAGCGACGTTTCTTTCAAACTGGCCTTGGCAGCTCTCGCCCGTGGTGAATGGCCGGAGGCTGCAAAGGTTCGCATCGAAGAGTTCGTCAACGCTTTTGATTACGGCGATCCAATGCCGCGCAAAGGTGAAAAAGTTGCCTGTCACGTAGAACAGTCGATTCATCCCTTTGTTCAACAGCGGAACCTGTTACGCGTCTCCATGCGTACGGCTGCGGCGGGACGTTCCAGCAACACACCTCTGCGATTGACGTTCCTGCTGGACAATTCTGGTTCGATGGAACGGATTGACCGTCAGCAAACCGTACGTCGCGCCTTTGCTCTGCTGGCTCAACAATTAACGCCGAACGATCAGGTCACGCTGATTAGTTTTGCACGCCAACCACGACTTTTGGCTGACAAAGTCAGTGGTGCCGAAGCGGGAAAACTTGTCAGACTCATTGACAAACTGCCGAGTGAAGGTGGCACCAACATCGAAGCCGCCTTGCAGCTCGCCTTTGAAAAAGCACGGGAGCAACAGACACCAGATGCCCAAAACCGCATCATTTTGCTGACCGATGGCGCAGTCAATTTGGGTGATGCCAACCCAGATAGTCTTTCACAAATGGTCTTGGCAATGCGAAACTCAGGAATCGCATTTGATGCCGCTGGAATCAGCGCTGAAGGTTTGAATGACGAAGTCCTTGAAGCACTCACGCGAAAAGGGGATGGTCGGTACTACTTGCTTGATTCACTCGAAGCCGCCGATGACGGCTTTGCACGTCAAATTGCCGGCGCCCTGCGTCCGTCCGCTAAGAACGTGAAAGTGCAAATTGAGTTCAATCCAAAACGTGTGGGCCGCTACAAACTGCTTGGCTTTGAGAAGCACATCTTGAAAAAAGAAGATTTTCGTAATGATCAGGTAGACGCGGCCGAGATGGCAGCGGCTGAAGCCGGGGTCGCGTTGTATCAATTTGAAGCCAAACCGGATGGCGAAGGGGATGTCGGTTCGGTGTCAGTGCGATTTCGTGACTTGTCGACCGGACAAATGATTGAAAATCGATGGCCCATTCCCTACGAAGCCGCCGCGCCACGTGCAGACCAGGCAGCTCCGTCGCTTCGCATCGCTGCCTCTGCTGCTCTGCTCGCTGCAAAACTGCGAGGCGAACCGCAGGGAGAAACCGTCGACTTGCAAACGTTGTCCCATCTGATTTCCGGATTGCCCGATCAGGATCGCAATGACATGCGGGTTCAACAGCTGCAACAGATGATCGGACAAGCTCGGCAAATGAGCGAAAAATAAGCACGGATAACGACATGCAATTCGCAGTCACAGGAATTCACTCCCCCGATGGGAGGTTGAAACAGAAAACGCAATCACTTCACGTTCCGAGCGGAATCGTACTCGAAGAAACAGACAGCCATGAACGAGATAGCACAGCCAATGTCCAGAAAATCTCTTCGCATCGTCACACAACTGAGTCTGCTGGGACTCATCAGTTTGATGAGCCTTCCTTGTCGCGCTCAAGAGGAGGCTGATCAAGCGAATATCAGCAGTTCCATTCGGAATGATGGAACCGGGACGATCGTCGTTGAAGCCCGTGGTCAATTACCGAAACCACCGGTTTTCTATACAGCCGGCGCCAACTCGACTGCACAAGTCGGATTGGAACACATTGAGCAAACCATTGAATTAGCGATCAAAGTTGTTCAGGGTGATGCCAAAACAATGAGCTTTGGAATCAATGGGAAAGGCCAGGTGACCGAGGTTCAGGGCGAAAATCTGAGATCGTGGTCCGTTCGCCAGGCAGGTACTAAGCGTTTCCTCGATCTGCATGTGAACGAGAAAATCACTGACCTCAAAGCTCAGGTCAAGATACGCTCCCGCAAACTCAATTTACAACTGCCTGTTGCAATCGATCTTACTCACCTCACGCCTGGAGATTCTGTTGGCTTTGATTCGATCGTGAGTATCCACTACGCCTCAGGAATAGAGGGTGCAATCACGGCAGCAACAGGATTTGCACCACTCGATACAGATGGAGGGGGCAACCGTTTTCAATCCGCGACCGGTGGTCAAATTAAGCTCACCCTGAATCGTGCTGGTGCTTCGCCAGGCCCAATCGAGCTAACGGAGACCACGTTGAAGGGTGATGTGCATGCCAATGGAGATTCGATTCACTTTCAGTTTCTCGGCACAGCCCATGTCACAGAGCCTCATGCCGAAATCACCATTCTCTCTGGCAACGCAGCTGTTAACGAAGTGCCGACCGATGCCAACTATCGCCTGCGGCTTTCAACAGAAGGCGGTCACTCAGTCTACAAACTGATATTTTCCAAGGTAGGAACGTTTCCGGTGAAACTGAATTTTGTCGCTGCTTTGGCCTCTCCCGCTGCCAACGGTCGAAGCATGGATTTCACGATTGCCGCCAGCGCTGTCGTGCCGTTGACGCTGAGTGGACTCGAGTCGAATCTCGAATTTCATCGAGACCAAGAATCGGTCGTGCCGCTGCGTGACAACGACAGTTGGTTGGGATTTTTGCCAGCAACCGGCCGGGCGAAACTACAATGGAAAACCGCACGTAAAACTGGCGAGGGAAAGCTGTTTTTCTCCACGACCGGACGCATTGATTCAAATGTCGGCGCGGGACTTCTGCGTCAGGATCATGTCATTGACTACCAGATTCTTCAGGGGGAACTGGACTCTTTTCGCATTCTGCTGCAAGGACCTGGAGAAATACTCGACGTCGAGGGCAGCAACATTGTTGCATGGAAAGTCATCACCCTGGGTGTAGATCGCCATTTGGAAGCAACTCTCAGCCAGCCGGTCACGGGCACTGGTCAGATTAAGGTCCGTAGTCAAACTCCGCTTGGCGCATTTCCAGTGCGTGTCGAAGGACTACGATTGAATCCTGTCGGCGCTCTCCGACATTCAGGTCATTTGCGACTTACCAATATCGGATCGGTGCGTTTAGAACCTACTGCGCTGAGCGGCATGACTCAGTTGGCACCTGAACAGTTTCCCGGCGATGCGATCAAAGCTCGCCAGATATTTGTTTACCGCTTCCCCGCAGCCGCTCACTCGTTCACCGTTGCTGCGGATCGCATTGAATCGGAAGTCAATATCTCCGAACTGGTTCTCTATCAACTCGCCGAAACCGATCGAGTCATCAAAGCGGACATTGAACTTGACGTTCGCGAAGCACCGATTCGCGAGTGGGATTTCGGCATTCCTTCGGACTATTCAGTTGTCTCGGTCACGGGCGCGAGCGTGGCGGATTACATCGCAGCGTCGACAGTTGCAGACGGTCGTCGCAATCTGAAAGTTGTGTTCGGTAAAGACGTTGTCGGACGGCATTTGGTGACGCTGCATCTGGAAAAGAGTGAAGCTGCCGCTGCAGGGAACTGGGTTTTGCAACGAATTGATTACCCTGGAGCAAAAACGGTGCGTGGTGCAATCGGAATCGTTGGTGCGCCCGGCTTTCGAGTCTCAGTTGGACAAACGGATTTGCTGGTGGAAAAGCCGTTGTCCTACTTTCCTAAACCCTCGGCGCATCTTCAGCAGGCCTTTCGAATTCGTGAGCCTGGCTGGTCAGCGACGATGCAGGTTGAGCTGCTTGACAGGAGTGTGCAGTCCGATGTGTTTCATCTTTATTCATTGAGCCAAGAAACTGTTTATGGCAGCGCATTGATCAACTACTTCGTCACAGGTGCACCGGTCTCCGAGTGGAAGTTTGCAGTGCCCGAAACGATGGGCAAGGTGATGGTCGATGGCCAGGACGTCCGCACTTGGCGCAGAGAAGCCGATATGTTGACCGTTTCTCTCCATCAGCCAGTAATGGGCGCGTACACCCTGTTAGTGACCTTTGAAGAGAAACCGGACAAAAGCAAAGCGACTTTCCAGGCGGGGCAGATTTCGCCGACCGGAGTACAGGGCGAGCGTGGTTACATCCAGGTCGTCAGCCCCATGCAAGTGGAAATCGAGACTGTATCGATTTCCGAAGACATCCTGAAACTTGATCCACTGGAATTGCCCGCGGAGTTCCGCTTGCTGAGCACGGCACCTCCTTTGGGAACGTGGCAGTACACTGATCGTCCGTTCGAGCTGAATCTGAAAGTCAACTGGTTTCAGCCAGGCACAACGGTGACTCAAGTGGTTGAATTCTCAGAAGCCAACAGCCGCGTTTCTCAAGACGGTGAGTTGGTGACGGACGTGCTGTACTATGTCAAATCACGTGGGCAGCGCACATTCAAAATCAAGATACCGGGTGAACCCGTGCGTCTTTGGGCGGTTTCCGTGAACGGACAGCCGGTGACCGCACGACAAGCGGACGACGCCACATTGATTCCATTGCCAGGTGGCACAGATCCCAACATTCCGATTGAAGTCAGTTTGCGTTTGGGAAAACCGGCAGTGAAGAAATCGCATCCGGAACTCACTCTGCCAGTCGTTTTCGCGCCGGTCCTCAAGACTCAGTGGAATATCACCGGTGACGAGAAACACGTTTTGGTGCCAAGTGGTGGAACCGTCGCGCCTGCCGTACCGGTATTGCGTCCGTCCGGTTTTGAATGGGTCGCTAAACATGGAATCATTTCACTCTTCGTGATCGGACTGTTCACTGGCATTGGAATATGGGCGCGCGATATAACAGGATTTTGGTCTGTGCTGGGGCTGCTCAGTTTGGGAATTGCTATCTTCGTAGCGTGTCTCGCCGCGACGACAGCACTTTCACAATCTGGATCGCCGGAGCCACTGCAACTCAGTTTGCCAATCCTTTCAGCGGAAGAAACCGTTGAACTCCAAGTACACAACATGCCACTTTGGCGAGTTGATTTCTCCTGGACGGGGCTGATTTCCGTGTTGGCTGGGATCTCAATGATCGTCTGGTCATTTCGCAAGCACGAGACGTGGCGAAGAATACAGATCCGTTGTGGTAGCATGATCTTGATTGCTTTAGGCGTGCTGCTTCAAGGCGCCGGAGCACCATGGTTTTATGGTCTGCTCGCCCTGGCGATCCTGATCTTGCTTTTTGTCCAGCCAGCAATCAAATCGATCCGCAATATCCGTCGCTGGGTGCATCGTGTTGCTGAGCAGCGGAAGGCGAATCAAGGAGCCAAGCAGAACAGTCCCGGCCCTGAATCCGGCACGGAATCCGGAGCAGTGGTCACAATGATTGCCTTCGTCGCTTTTGCTTTTTCTTCGACGTGCAGTTGCCTTGCGGCGGTTCCCAATGGTTTTGAAGCGCCAGATTCGATCACGCAGCAGTGGCAGGTTACACATCAAGACGCACGCTTGAAAGCACGCGGAACGATCACGTTGTCCGGACGACCCGGCGACCGATTTGTTCTACTGAGAGCACCCGCTGTCCTGACGAATTTTGACGGAGAAGGCCTGCGTCTCATCAAACAAGAAGTGCCTGGCAACGGTCTGACTTACATCATTAGCATTCCCCTCACCGAGGAAGCGTCCGAGATTGATGAAAATTCCGGGCCAGCCCCGGCAGTCAATTACAAAGCCACATTCGAGTATCAGTTGGAGGCGATTGAGCCCATTAAAGGCTTGCCAGTCCTCACCGGAACCGCCGCAGTTCAGGAAATCAATCTCAAATACGACCAAGCTGGATGGGACGTGATTGGTTCAACCGCAGTCAGAATCGAGCAGGGAAAATCCGATGCTGAGACAACTCAAGCGAAGGTGCTGCTTGGTCCTGGAAAGGCCAGCCTGATACTGAAACCGAAGGCCCGTGATGTCACCATGGAGAAGACGCAGTTTTTTGTTGAAGCTTCGAACCTATTTCTACCTGGTCCAGGCGTCGTTGATGGTCGTCATCGTCTCAACATTCGCACCTCACAGGGGCAGGTGAGTGTACTCAATGTGCTTGTCCCCAAAGGCTTGACCGTCAGCGCGGTAAGTGGTCCGGTCGGTTCCTGGCAGTTCGACGCAGACAGCGGCGGCCTGAAACTAGAAATCGAACCGGCTCAGTCGCAAACGTTTAACGTCATGATTGAAACGCAACGCGGTCTCGATCCATTGCCTGCGGATGTCAATCTGGCTCCGCTGAGAGTCAATGATGCAACTGGAGAAGTCGGTCTGGTCGCAATCGCATTCGGCCCCGAAGCCCAGCCAGAGAAGTTGGAACCGAACGTGATGTCCGCCGTCAATCTTGGAGATTTTGACTCGAGTTTGATACTCCAAAAGCAAGCGGTGTTGCATCGAGTTTATCGCTATGGTGCTGAAGGTGGAGAGCTGGCCGTGCGAGTCACCCCGGTCGATTCGGAAGTGCGAGTCATCAGCAAACAAGTGTTGTCTTTGGGTGATGAACGAGTTGTCCTGGGCGTCAACTTCGCCGCTGACATTTCGCGTGCTGGCTTGTTTCAACTCAGTTTTCCATTGCCTGACGGGCTTGAAGTCGAGTCGCTGACCGGCGCCGCGCTGCACCACTGGGCTGAACTCAGTGAAGGCGGCAGGCGACGAATTATTCTCCACCTGAACGGCAAGACCATCGGCACGCAGAGTTTTTCACTGACTTTATCCGGAACAGCACCGACGGACGTCGGTCAGTGGGAGATTCCCCGTTTCGAGCTAAATGAGGCAGCACGCCAGACCGGTGAATTGGTCGTGCGGCCTACGACTGGCATTCGGTTAAGAACCGTGTCGCGTCAAAACCTGTCCGAAACAGACCCTCGCGCCATGGGCGGCAGTGCTCAAGGTGCCTTGGCATTTCGACTCTTGCAACGTGATTGGAATCTGGTTCTCGACATCGAAAAACTCGATCCTTGGTTGACTGGTCAAGTCCTGCACGAAATCACTTTGCGAGAAGGCCAAACGCGGTCGGCTTTGATTGCAAGCCTTGATGTGCAAAACGCTTCGATTCGTGCTCTGCGCGTCATTCTACCGATTACAAATGAGGACGAGATCAAAACGCTTCGAGCCAGTGGCGACACAGTCAGCGATTTGGTCAGAACGGCGCCAGATTCGAACATCTGGGAAGTTCAATTCAAACGCCGTTTAGTTGGCAAAGTTCAATTCCGAATCGAATACGAGCGCCGCGGTGATCGTGAGAACGAAGACGAAACACTCAGCCCGGCTGGATTTCCTGAAGTCCGCCAGATTTCCTATTACTTTGGTGTTCGTGCTGGAGGTCGACTGGAGCTAGAACACGACGCCCTCACGCAAGGGTGGCAGCGGGTCGACTGGAACATGATTCCTCAATCTCTTCGGGAAGCAGAGAATCGAAACGTTCCAGCGTTCGCGTTCCGAACCGTCGACCCCGCCAACGTTCTTAAAATTCACGCCAAACGCCATTCGCTGGCAGATGCTCTCAAGCTCCGCGTGGCCGAAGGCTCGTTCACCACCGTTCTGTCGCCGACCGGCGATCAACTGACCGCAGTCGACGTGATTATGGAAGTCATTCAGCGTAGCAGTCTGAGTGTCGGTCTACCGAAGGGAGGCGAGTTATTTAGCATTTTCGTCAATGGCGAAAGTGTGAATTCCATTCGTCAAGGAGGGGACAATAATGCTTGGCAGTTCTACATCCTTCCGGGTATCGATGATCGCACAGCGCACGTCCGCTTTGTCTATTCTGTCACGGGCGATCGGCTAAGTAATCTGATGCTGAGCAGCCCGCAACTGAATGTACCTCTGGAAAACATTCAGTGGAACGTCATCGCCCCGAAAGGCTTTGAGTTGACTGACAACGATGGCAATCTGGAATTGATCAAGCAGACGAATCAGAAGAACTATGACCGCGACTCCTACCTCTCAAAAGCCAGCGGGAAACGACAGGACCAGGCGCAACATGCGGCCCAACTCCTCGATCAAGCGAATCAGCTTCTCCAGGCCGGCGAACAATCCAAAGCCCGATGGGCACTCAACAGTGTCGCTAACCTGTACGCGCTCGACGCCGCCTCGAACGAAGATGCACGAGTCCAGTTGGAAAACCTTCAAACGCAACAGGCGATTGTCGGCCTGAACACGCGTCGTCAGCGTCTGTATCTCGACAACAACAGAAATGACCCTGACCGAATCGACAACAAACAACTTCGACAGGCTGCTGCCAAGAACCCAGTTTTGCAACAAGATCAACTGAACTTCCGGCCTCAGCAACTCAGCCAATTGCTACAAGGGAATACGACGGCGGACAACGCGGTCCTTCAGCAAATCGCAGCCCGCCTGGTTCAGCATCAACACACGACCGAACCTGCACCGCAGGCCATCATCATCAGCCTGCCTGAAGAGGGTGAAGTCTATACCTTTGGTCGCAGCGTACAAGTTGCCGAGAACGCACCACTGGAGCTTGACCTCGTCTTCGACTCCAAACTCAGACTCCATCTCTGGCAAACGGCCCTGTTGCTTACCCTGCTCGCAGGCTTCGCGGCAGCCTTAGCGTTTGTCACAACCAGAGACGATCATCTGACAAATTCAACATTAGAATAAATTGAACAACTCGGTATTTACACCGTGGTTGTCGACTTCATCCGGGAGATCGCGAGCGTTTCAAGATCGAGGATTTTACCTGCGACGATTTTGTTTGAACGACAATCGGTATGACTGTCAGCATGAGTGAGACTGCTGATGGTCTAGTCGAAAGTCTCGACTACAAACACGTCGCCATCCGGTGAGATTCCTTCGTCCAGATAAGTTCAAATCGGTTGACTACTCACGTGATCAGTCTAGACGGCTGGATCAAGTGCCTGCTCCCGTCGGAGCTTGTTATAGCCCACAAGTGACACACGTTTGTTGAAACAGAAGATCGCTAGAACGTTGGATTTGCGATAGAGAAAAAAATCTCGTCATCACGCCAGTGTTTCACAGCGCTTCAGAAACTCATACGATTTATTACTTTCGCGAAGCATTTGATTTCCAGCATTGAATCGTACTTTCGTGTCCTGTTGTTTTGACCAACACACCCAAAAAGACGAGTCAAAATAATGAATGCAGCAGCCTACCCTCAATCGAAATGCGTGGTCAATTCGACTTAGTGACATTCCGTGACGTGCGTTTGGGTATTGGGGGGGAGGCAGAATTGATCCTTTCGTAAGTGCACCCGGTCACATCGGCCGGCAGTACATGTTTTCTTGCAGCGACGTGCAGGTATCGAAGAAGGGTTCATGTCTTTGAATTTCATACAGAAGGGCTTTGACGACGACTGAATCAAGTATCAAGATCGGTAATCACGCGCCATCACTCAGAGCATAACCTTGACTTGGTCTCTTCATCTGAAAATTGTAAATGCAGTATGGCTGGAGGACTCTTCGATGTGAGCGAGATACCTCAGCTCCCACGGCAATTCGACATTTTGTTTTCCGACATGAGAACCTCGCTCTCGCTCGTCTGACAAATCCCTCAGTCGCCAATTTGGTTGAGCCAGAAACCGAAAACCCCAACGGTTTGATGGCATTCACAAATTGCTCACATCAGTCGCACCACGAACCGCTTGATGAGCGGTGGGCGCCGGAGTACTGTAGACGCACGCTCACCAATGTCGCGGCGTCGACCATTGACTTATCGGACAACTTGTGATGGCTGCCAATTGGAAAACCGTTCGCGTTTTTATCTCCTCCACCTTTCGCGACATGCATTCCGAACGGGATCATCTCGTGAAGGTGGTGTTCCCGGCGTTGCGAGAGCGACTGTTGCCGTACCGAATTCACCTAGTCGATATCGACCTGCGGTGGGGGGTGACGGCGAAGCAGGCGGACAACGACCAGGCCCTCGATTTGTGTCTGCAGCAGATTGACGAATGCCGTCCGCTGTTTGTGGGCCTGCTGGGGTCACGGTATGGCTGGGTACCGGAGGGGTACCCCGACGAGGCGGTCACGAAGTACGGCTGGATTCAGCATGAGACCGGCAAAAGCATCACCGAATTGGAGATCCTGTACGGTGTGCTGCGAAATGAAAAGATGCGGGGCCACGCATTCTTCTGTTTTCGTGATCCCGCGTTTCTGTGTGATCTACCGAGCGGACGACAACTTCACGATTGTGCTGAGTTCCCGACCGAAAAAGAAGCCGACACATTGTCATCACGTGAGGCCAGATCCCGAGTCCTCGACCGTCGCCGCAAGCTTGAGGCTCTAAAGGATGAGATTCAGGATGCGGAGCCGCCGGTTCCGCTGTACGCAGACTACGCCTGCCGCTACCAGGGACTGAAGCTCAACTGGCGGATCGCGCAACAGAAGCTCAGCGAAGCCGACAGGAAGACACTGCACGAGATCGCTCGCGATGGCATCGTCGATCCGCAGGAGTACGCCGGACTGAGCGGTGACTTGCGGGCGTTCGTGGACGCCGAGAGTGTCGTCTATCTCGACGGCATCAAACCGTTCGGCGAGCGGTTGGGTGAGCAACTCTGGGCTGCCATCCAGACCGAACATGACCTGCCGGAGACACCTCCCAACCAAACTCTGGCCGAGGCCGATCCGCTGGCCGAAGAGGCCGACTACCACGAGCGATTCATGGAGTCGCGGCTGCGCGTTTATGTGGTCCGCGACAAGATGAACCGAGCGTTGACCAAGTTCGCCGACGCCGAGCACACGGTGCCGTGTCTGGTGACCGGACCGTCGGGGGTCGGCAAGTCGGCCGCCTTGGCGATGTTCGTGACCACGCACGGGGAGAGTCACCCGGACGTCACGGTGATACCGCATTTCGTCGGTGCCAGCCCCCGCTCCACCGATCTGCGACAGATCCTTCGACGGTTCTGTCAGATTCTCCAGAACGAATTTGGTTTTGAAGATGAGGTGCCTCAGGAATTCACCAAATTATCCATGTTGTTCCGCGATTTCCTCCTGCGTGTGCCAGGCAATCGGCGAGTTCTGTTCGCGATTGACGCCCTGAACCAGTTGGACGAGACCGACAACGCACATGCCCTCCACTGGCTGCCGCACGAATGGCCCGCGCATGTCAAGCTGTTTACCAGTTGCATCGACGACCCGGATCGCAGCGAATCGGTTCTGGAGGTATTTCAAAAAAGGAAACAGGAGAATTTCATCGTCGACCCACTAACGAACGAGGAGCGCTTCGAGATCGTGCAGCGGGTTCCGTCACTCTCCGCCAAGTCGTTGGACGAAAAACAGATCACACTTTTGCTGTCGAACCCGGCCACGACCAATCCGTTGTTTCTGTTGGTGGCGCTGGAAGAGCTGCGGGGCTTCGGGTCGTTCGAGGATTTGAACGATCGAATCAAACACTTTCCCCGTGGAGACAATTCGGTTACCGC
>JAJDEL010000832.1 GCA_029259835.1 Planctomicrobium sp.
TGGTTGGTTTGTTGAAGATGAGATGATTCACATTACGACCCAACTCGGTGTTTCTGAAACACTGATTCAAAGATCCCATCCGCTCGAAGGTCTGCTGAAACAAGGTTATGATAAAAAAACACTGAAGCGTCTGATTCAGGAAATGACGAGCGGTCCTTGGTTTGATATTGATCAAGAAGGTGGAGAACTCAATTTATTGAGTGAGACACTCCTTGTGAGGCAAACGCATTCCGTTCAACGTGAAGTTGCCGGACTACTCAGTGCTTTGGAGAATCATGGTCGTGAAACGTTTTCGTACGATCCAGCGGTTCACTCGTTAATGCGATCACGATTGCAACAAAAAACTTCGATGGATTTCGAGGATGTGTCGTTAGCAGATGTGGCGGAAGTTCTGTCGAAACAACTTGGCTTTGAAGTTCGACTTGATGAATCAGAATTCTCCAACGAAGGAATCAGCGTTGATGACAAGGTGAGTCTTTCGATCAAAAACCGGAAGCTCGATTCGTTACTCAAACTGCTCCTGAAACCGCTGTCTCTGGCAGCGATTCCCACGGACGGTATGTTGTTGATAACAACAGAGATTGCTGCGTCTGAGTATCTCAAAACAGTCGTTTACGATGTGAGTGATCTTTGTCGAGACGAATCCGAGGCGCATGCCTTACTTGTCACGATCCAAGAGCAAACTTCTGGCCCCTGGTGGGACTTAGAAAAAGAAGGCGGCGATATTGTCGCTCCTAAACCTGACACTCTGGTCATCAGGCAAACAGAAGAGACGCTCACCGAAGTGCGAGAATTCCTGGAAAGCTATCGGGAAATCCGCACCCCTGAAACGGCAGCCCAACGTCCAACTCTCGGTGAGGAAGTCGTCACCGTTTACTACAAACTCGATACCGAGATTGCCGAGCAGTTGAATAGTAAAATCTGGGAACTTGTCTCCATCGATCAGGAAGAACTCTGGAAAGTCGAGAACGGATTCCAAATCGGCAAGGTCGTTTTGTTGCCATCAACTGCAATTCTACGGGTAAAGGATGAAAAGGCACGACCCTCGAAAGAAAATCCAGAAGTTGAAAAAATACTCGTTCCTCAATCAACATTAATCATCACCCACCGGCGCCGCGTTCATCACGAAATCTACAAAGCGATTGAACGAATCAAAAAAGGGGACAAACTTGTGACGACACCAAGTGGTCAGAGTATCGGACCATATCAATTCAGAGGGGCGGTCTGCTTCTTCTAGGTCGTCGATCCAGGAGTCTAAATCACTGCTAATCAGTGAGTCGCGGCAGCACACCATTTGTGAATATACCGATTTGCATCATCAGATTGATTCTCAACCACTTAGCCTCCGGTCATTGACCGGGGGAGAATTACTCTCCGCTCTAACTCTGTAGATCGATGATGTTTGAACACCCAATGCGTTCTGTTCCACCGGGTGAATCACTCGGTGCTGAATGAAATGGTTGCGAACGTCATGCAATCCACAGTGGTGTTTCCTCTGCACTTCACAATCAAGACTGCAACTGCAACCACAGGCATTTGAGGTATTCGGTTTCGAGGCAGTTCATTTGCACGGGATGATCCGGGCCAGCTCCAGTTCGAGAGAGAATGCGGGGGTTGCGGTCGGCGGTGGCGGCGCGGACCGTCATGGTGAATTCGCTCATTGAGAGTAGGCCGGAGCAACTGCATGTGAGTAACATCCCGCCCGGTTTAACGAGTGATGAGGCGAGTTGGTTGAAGTCGAAATACTTGTTTTGACCTTCGTGCATTTCACCACGCCCGCGAATTAGTTTCGGTGGGTCCAGAATGACAACGCCGTAACGTTTTTCGTTCTGATGCATGTCGCGCATATAATGGAATGCATCGGCATGAACGAACTTTACTTTTGCTTTGTTTAGTTTCGCGTTTCGTTTTGCGAATTCAATCGCCTCTTCATCGAGATCGACTCCGGTCACATTCCTGGCGCCTGCAACTGCGGCATTGATCGCAAAGCCGCCGGAGTAGCAGCAGAGGTCGAGGACGTCATTGTCTTTGCAGAACTGCTGGAGTCGGTGGCGATTTTCTCTCTGATCGCAGAAGAAGCCAGTCTTGTGTCCTTCGAACGGATGTATTTCGAAACGAGTTTTGCCTTCGCGGATTGTCACTCTCTCCGGGACGCGACCGGATTGAAACCCTTCGGCAATGAAGCCTTCCTGATCGATTGTCATTGGTCCGCAGCGAACGATCCAGTGTGGGACATTGAGCTTCTTCGCAAGAATCTTCGCAATCGCCTCCGAACGTTGATACATCGCCAGTGTAAAGACCTGAACGGAGAGGACATCGTCATAAAGATCGGCCATTAAACCGGGAAAGCCGTCGCCTTCGGCGTTGATGATGCGATACGCATCTGTCTGCGAAGAGAGCTTGAGCATGTTGTTTCGCAAATCAACGGCTGCTCCGAGTTTGTCTGACCACCAACTCTCGTCTGGGGGAATATCTCCCCAACTGAGCATGCGAATCGTTGCTTCAGCTCGGGGGTTCCAAACACCATAGCCGACGGTTTCACCGGAATCGGCAAGGACTTTCACAACATCACCGTGTGACGCTGCTGAGTCGACTTTTGCGATTCGTTTCCGGAAGACAGTCGGATGCTTCGTCGTCGTTTTCAGGCGAGCACTCGGAGTCGATCCTGCGTTCGCATCAAAAAACGGTCGCTGAACGAGATATTCATCACCGAGCGGAAGTCTCGATTCTTTTCGAACCTTCCCTTGGTAAGGGCGTTTTTTATGTTTACGGTACGGGCGAGGTGGCATTACGAAATCCTGAGTGTGAACGTTCGTTTTGTCACATACTATGGATTTCAAGTAAGAAGCGTCACGTCTGACCGGCACTGAATGTTGAGAATTCAGGTATCAAGAAGCGTGAGTGCAATGCAGACTGTTTTGCCACCCACTTGAAGTGGGTGGCAAAACCTATTCGCAACGCTCGCGTTCGAACTCTGCAATTCTATTCTGCCGCAGCTTCACCGTCACTTGGCTCAAGAAGCATCTGGTTCTTCCAGATATCCATGCGGTGCAAGTGAAACTGAGCAAGAACCCCCAGAGTCCCGAGGCCATATTGAGCGCTTCGCTTGAAGTTAATGCTGCTGGCTTCGTCGAAGTAGCGAACCGGGACAGGGATGTCTCCGATCCGGAAACCAAAGTGAACAGCCTGAGCAAGAAACTGGCTGTCAAAGACAAAGTCGTCGGAGTTGTTTTCGTAAGGGATCTTTTCCAGAACTTGTCGCGAGTACGCCCTGAATCCTGAATGGAAATCTCCGACGTTTTGTCCAAGTGCGATGTTTTCGACCGTCGTGAGGAACCGATTTGCGAGGTACTTGTAGACTGGCATTCCACCCTTCAATGCTTCTTGTCGAGTGCGAATCCGCGAACCAAGGACGACATCACAGATTCCGAGTTTGATGAAGTCCAGCGCGGCGCGAATGACTCGGCTGTCGTATTGATAATCCGGGTGAATCATGACGACGAAATCCGCCCCTCTTTGCAAGGCATGTTCGTAACATGTTTTTTGATTCGCCCCGTACCCACCATTTTGCTTGTGTTCGATCACAGTCATGCCGAGAGATTTCGCGACTTCGACAGTGTTGTCAGTGCTGCAATCATCAACGAGGATGACTTCGTCAACGACCCCTTCTGGGAAGTCGCGTAGTGTCCGCTCAATTGTTTGGGCGGCGTTGTAGGCCGGCATCACGGCAATCGTTCGTTGCGGCAGGGTATTATCTGCTGAAATCGCGTGCATCAGTGATTCGATTTTGCCGAGCGCACGACTTCTGGTATCAATAGGTTGAACGGTTTGAACCACGATTTTTCTCCAAGGAATAGGCTTTTGTTAAGCTTAGGTCGCCCTTTGGAGCCTGCCGCGAGAATTGATCACCTCAGGTAGAAATGAAGGTCCGGCTGTAACGATTTGTTGAATTATCGCAACGTACTGAATCAATTCGAGATGTTGTTTCAGGACTATTCCTTGAAAACCATTTCCGAGGAAGTCATCGCACCGCGCTTATCTGTGATGGAGAGAAACCAGATCGTCGTTTCTGCTGGTGGGACTGGGGCGGTGACCAGTTTTTGATCGACGACTTTGGCAGGGGACGAATTCCATTTTCGCTTGGAAAGAAGTCCGGAATCCGTTGTCCAGTGGATTTGTGCCTTGGTGATTTGCGTCTTCGTTGAGATCTCTGCTACGACGACATCATCAGGGACGGCATCGAGAAAACCAGGACGACCAAATTTTGCCAGCGCTTTTCCATTCGCGATTTTGCTGGCGATGAAATCTTCAATCTCTTGCGGCGCCCAACCTGGCGGATGACCGTGCCGCATGGCGACTTCGATGCGGAGGTTCTTCTCGCCGGGGACCGAGCGGAAGCTATTCATGTAACTGTCGAGTGGATAGTGAACATCGTTGGTGCCGTTGACGAACAAGATCGGAACACGGCAGTTCACCAAATGCTTTGATGGATCGTACTGTTTGATCCAGATGCGGCGTTTTTCCTCTGGGAGTCGGTCGATCTGTGGTTTTTGCACCGACTCCCCTTCGTAAAGATAACCACATCCGTACACAGGAACCGCAGCCTTAAAACGCTGATCGACCCCAGCCGCGATACAGGTCAAGTATCCGCCCCAACTGATCCCGGTAATCGCTGTTCGGTTCTGATCGACTTCCGGAAAACTGCGGACAAGTGAATGAGCCAGCATGATGTTTGAGATCGCGTGATACTGCCAGTCATCGGTGGTGTCACCACCAACGTTTTCGAACTTCTCCACGTGTCCATGCTCCGGTCCTCCGCTTGGCAATCGTTCGCGAGAAACCCTTCGTTGAACGACCAGTTGACCTTCTTTGTCAAACTTCGGTGCATCTGGGCGTCTTCCAGAAAAATCGAGGGCAATGGCTGCATACCCTCGCTCTGCCCACAGATTCACCCATTCGGAAAATGCCGTGCCTCCTCCTCCATGCACACAAACAACAGCCGGCAAGTTCTTATCTTTTGAGACATCTCCGGATACAGAGCCCGGCGTCGCATAAAACGCAAAGACTTCCGTCGGCTTGCCATTGAATTCCGGACCGGTGAAGACCAACGACCGAATTCCTGAGTCGGCATCGAGCCACTTCACTTGCGGCGGTTTCGATAGAGCGTCGATATCCCACAAAGTTTGCGATGCATCTTCTGCCTGGCTGGCAGGAGTAAGAAACAAAGCAACCAAACAAAAAAAACAC
>JAJDEL010000833.1 GCA_029259835.1 Planctomicrobium sp.
TCCCGTTCCTGGAACGTTTCAACATGTCGACAACGCGTTGTTATTACGAAGTCCTCGAAGTCACAAAGACGTCGTCGTCCGTCGAGATCAAGAAGGCGTACAAAAAACAGGTGATGCAATATCACCCTGATCGTAATCAGGGTGACGATGAAGCGACAGAGAAATTCAAAGCAGCAGCTGAGGCATATGATGTTCTCAGCGATGATGATAAACGGCGTCGATACGATCAATATGGCCATGCAGGTGTTCAAGGGGCGCGTGGTCAGGGAGGCGGCTTCCAAGACGTCGGAGATATCTTTGAAGCCTTTGGTGATCTCTTCGAAGGATTCGGTTTTGGAGGTGGTCGCTCAGGTGGTGGTCGTCGTACTCGTGCTCGCGGAGCCGATCTGAAAACCGCTGTCGAAATTGAATTGCCTGAAGCCGCTAAAGGTGTCGAAAAAGAGATCGAGATCAAGCGTAAGAAACCTTGTGAACATTGCGATGGTTCAGGCGCAGAACCGGGGCATACTCCAGAAACGTGCGACTATTGCGGTGGTCATGGCCAGGTCGTGCAGTCGCAAGGTTTTTTCCGAATGCAAACGACCTGTCCGACATGTCGCGGGTCAGGCAAAGTCATTCGGCACAAATGCAATGAATGCTTTGGTTCAGGTCGTGAAGATGAAGTCGTCACTCGAACCGTCAATGTTCCGGCAGGCATCGATACCGGGCAGCATCTCTGCTTGCGAGGTGAAGGAGAAGCCGGTGTTCAAGGATCGAGTGCGGGTGATCTTTACATTGAAATCCATGTTAAAGAACACGCAATTTTCCACAGAGAAGGTCCGCACCTGCTCTGCGAAATCCCGATTGCATATTCACAAGCGGCACTCGGAGCTTCGATTGAAGTTCCGTTGATTGACGGGACACATACATTAAAGATTCCGCCAGGTACGCAACCGAGCGAGATGTTTCAACTTCGCGGCAAAGGCATGCCTGACCCGCGTGGTCGCGCTGCCGGAGATTTGCACGTCGAGATTCAAGTCGTCGTCCCGAAGAAACTGAGCGAAGAACACCGCGAGTTGCTGCATCAACTTGCTGAACATGAAGAAGCAGACGTCCATCCGAATCAAAAGAACTGGTTTGAACGTCTGAAAGAATTCGTCACCGGTCCTGAAGAGGATTAGAGCTAGAAGGGCCGCTCTGCGGACCTTGAAACGATAGTTCATGACCGGACTGCAGAGCGGACCTTACAGTGCTATTACGCGAGAGAAAAGATGTCGTCAGAGACTCCAGAAAACGAACTCCCTCAAGATGATCTTGATCAGTCACCGACTGACGAGCAATCGGATGAAGGCGATGTCGAAGTTGATCCGCTCACTGCGATGCAGGATGAGCGAGACCAATATCGTGATCAGTTCCTGAGAACTGCAGCCGAGATGGAAAACTTTCGCAAGCGTGTGAATCGTGAGCGAGTTGAAGAACGAAAATACGCGGGCATCGGCTTGATTGGCGATTTGCTTCCGGCAATCGATAACTTGCAGCGCGGGCTGGATGCCGCAGCAGATGACGATTCTTCAGGAAATGTACTGCAAGGCGTGCAAATGGTCCTCAAGCAGTTCGAAGAAATTCTCGCCCGACACGGCGTCGAACCGATTACGGCTGAGGGAGAACAATTCGACCCAAATCTGCACGAAGCCCTGCAACAACGTCCGACAAACGAAGTTCCTCCAATGACGGTCGTTGATGTCCTCGAACGCGGCTTTAAGCTCGGCGACAGAGTCATCCGTGCGAGCAAAGTCATCGTTTCATCCGAGGAGACGGACTAACGCCTCCTCCCTGCCCTGTTCCCTAAGCTCACTACCTTATTCCATACCCCGACGTTGGTCTCACTCATGCCTACCTACGATTATAAATGCAAAGACTGCGAACATACCTGGGAAGAGTTTCAGTCGATCAAGGCAAAACCAACGAAGAAGTGTCCTGAATGTGGCAAGCGAAAGGCCGAACGCCAGATTGGTCCGGGCGCCGGAATCATCTTCAAAGGTTCCGGATTCTACGAGACTGACTACCGTTCCGATTCTTACAAGAAAGCGGCCGCAGCTGACAAAAAGCTGTCCGAACCAAAGAAGACGGAAACTAAAACAGAATCAAAATCCGATTCGAAGCCAAAGAGTAGCTCGTCAGATTAGAAGCAATTCTCGAATCGGCATTGAAGGACCTCGCAGGTGAAGAATGAGTGCGATTCATTCGCGAGGGCAAATCAGTTTATCAGCATCTCCGCCTTACAAGACTTCGGTACAGGCCCGGGAGAGATCGCTGGTTTCGGCGTCTCTCCTCTCCATTCTGCTACCGACTATCTCAGTATTAAACCGCTTCGCCGTTTGGTATTTCACACACAAATTCAGCATAGTCCGGGCGGTCGGCGGCGTTTTTGTAGGCGTATTGTTTTAGAACTTTTCCGTTCTCTAAAACGAACGCACCAGGCATGCGGAACATATTGCCTTGGACTTTGTTGAAGCCGTGGCCTTTGACCAAGGCTGTAAGAAACCCTTTCCAGAGTACCTGGAAGCCGATCAGTTGTTGGAATCTTCCGAGTCCGATTTCGAACGCTCGGTACAGAACTTGATTTGGATCACTGAAGCGAGGCAGGTCTCCAAGATCATACTTCGTGAAGAATTGCTCTGCAGAAGCTTCGTCCTCCATATGCACGAAGGCAATGCGAGTTCCGATTGCTTCAATCTCTGCTCGATGCGTTTGGACTTCGCTGAGAGCTTCACGGCAAAATGTGCAGCCGGCATGTCGCAGAAAGATGACCAGAACGCGATGATCAGCGGAGAGTTCTCCCAGAGTCGTGCCGGTTTGGCTTTGAAACGTCCGCATTGCTTCTTCAAAACTGAGTGACTCATCTTGCACACTCTTGCGGACGTGATGAAAGCGAAACGCGCGCCACAAGATGACACTGAATGGAATCCACCAGATCAAATCATTGAAGATGTTGACGACTCCGGCGGAAAGTGGCAGGCGTCCATCTACCCAGGCATAGTAAAAGCCGAGCGGACCGAGGATTTTCCCCAGGAATCCAACGAGAATCACAGGCCAGTGGCGGAACGGATTGGACGCGGCGATCCAGTAGCCAATCCCATAAACGCCGACAATCATGCCGATGCACTGCCAGAGTTCCGGATAAGTCGGCGGATCGGCATATCCACAGACGCGAAGTGATGCAAGCGGAAAGAAAACGACCCACGCACCCCACAGAACGTTGTAAATTCCCGCCGCGCGCAGGACCGGTTTCATCCAGGGACTGACTGGTTGGTCGTCGTTACTTTTGGTCATTGATCTTCTCCTGAAACAGAAACCGCAATCGCCGGTTCAGATTCACAGTCCTCATCATGGAAACTTTGAAGGCTTTTCGCCATCCTGTACATAAACAATCTCTAGCCGAACAACGATGAATCTCAGGAGCGACTGATGAAGCGATTGACTTTGACACTCTTCACATTGGCAGCCTTGGCACTTTGCTCCGGGACAACTCGCGCCGACGAACTGAAATTGATCTCTCAGTCAAAGCGTATTTTGTTCATGGGAGATTCAATTACGAATGCCGGTCATTACATTTCGATGATCGAGAAAGAGCTGCGCCTGCGAAACGACCACGCCCTCCCGGAAATGATCAACCTTGGTCTGCCAAGTGAAACTTGCTGCGGTCTTTCGGAACCGGACCATCCGTTTCCTCGGCCAGATGTTCAGGAACGTCTTGAGCGTGCGCTCGCGATGGTGAAACCGGATTTGGTTGTTGCTTGCTATGGGATGAACGATGGCATTTAT
>JAJDEL010000834.1 GCA_029259835.1 Planctomicrobium sp.
CTCTCAGAACCTTCAGTAATTGATCCTGCGAAGGTTGAACACCTCGATTCCAAAAACCTGTTGCCACGGCGCAGTCAATTCTACCTCGATCAGTACACACAGCTCGAAGTTCTTCCGAATATGATTTCTTTGCGAATGGGCAATGATGCCCTTCAGGTCATTTCTCAAGGAATTCCAGAAGTGATCCCGCCGACTGCTTTGCGCGGGCAACTCAAAGACATCGAGCGAACATTCGGCGCATCCGAAGAGCCCATCAGTATTAAACTCTCCGGCATTCAGTTTGAATGCAACGTTGCGGAAACTCGGCTCGAAGCGATCTCCGGCGGTCGATTTCGGACTCAGTTTGCGCTGAATCCACTGCGATTAACAATTGACTCAACAAGCTTAGCCGCAGGTGATATCTCCGCGAGTACTGGTCATTTTCAAATTGACATCGGACACCGCAGACCGGTGGTCTTGGAAGTCGAGATTCAGCCCAAGGTTGGCGCAAACGGTTTTGAACTCGTCCCACTTCGTCAGCGTTTCTCTATTGCAGACAATAACTGGCACATTACTCCTCCCGCCGACGTGAGCGTCAGCGGAGACACGTACACGAAGGCAAATATCATCACCGGACTCGTTGGCGGACTCTATTTGCAAAAGGCCGATGTTGAAAAAGCTGTCCTTGGTGTTGTTCCATCACTACTCAAGGTCGTTGAAGAAGAATTGAGATCACGCGAAGCACCGAAACTCGCAAAACTCCTTTGGCCATTTCCAGCTCTGGTTCCAGACATCAGTATTGCCCCGAGGCAAGTCCGCACTGACACGCAAGGAATTTCCCTGGCGTTTGACATGCACGTGCGGACTTCAAAATTAGATGCGACAAACCAGATTGCCAGCGTCCCTTCGATCACGCCAGGCAATTTCAATGTCCGAAACATGCCAGCTTCGCGGAACCTCGATTTTGGTGTTTCACTCAATGCGATTGAAGCTCTGGGGCACTTTGCGATCCGCGATGGGCTGGCATATCTCAATGTCCTCGATTTACCGGATGAACATCTTGTTTCACTAACCAAGCCGGAGGTTCTGAGTCGTGTCTTCCCTGGTGTGGTCGACTCCAATAGCAATCAGGCATGGAACGTTGGCCTTCGCCTGAGCGAACCATTCACGATTCGTGCCGCACATCAAAACAGTCCATCAGGACAAGTGCTGATTGAACTCGATGTCCCGAACGTTGTGTTCGAAGTTTCCAGCAGCGAATCCGGCAAAGAAGCGAGCCTCCAGTTTTCTTTGAAACAAATTCTCCGTATCGAAACAATCGAATCTGGCGGCATCCCGCAATCTTTTGCTGTGACATGGCTCCCGGACCCAACTGTCCACGTTCATTCCAACTCAACAACAACAACCGTTCATCAAAACGAGTTTGAAGAGTTGTTTACTCAAGCTTGGACCGAGTGGAGTCAATCTCAATCAGGGACACAGCAGTCGATCCCAAGAATGCAATTTGGTGCTGCTGCACTTTCACTGGAATCGTTTCGAGTCAGAAACGACATCGCCGAACTCACCTTTGGTCCCAGCAAAAATGGTGTTCCTCAACACGCATCAACAGAGGGAGGGGAGTAACAATTCCCACGAGTCTGTTATCCTTCTCCCTTCAAGACTTCCTGGTAAACCTCTCGAATTCGTGCTGTCATTGTTTCGTGTCGGAACACATTGCTGAAGCGCGATCGACCGATCTCGCCGAGTCGATTCCGCAGTGCTGCATCGCTGGCGAGTTCGAGGATTGCATCTCGTAGTTCTGTGACTGAATCTCGCGGCAGCAAGTAACCAGTTTCTTGAGGAATGACGACTTCTCTGGCGCCTCCAACATCGTAAGAGATAACAGGTTTTCCTGAGATAAGTCCTTGTGGAAGGACGCGTGCGAGTCCCTCCCATTGACTTGTGTGGGCGACGATATCCATCGCATTCATCAATTCAGGAATCTCTGCTGTCGGGACCAAACCTGTGAATCGAAAATACTCTGAGAGATTCGCCTCTCGAATCGTTTTCTCGAAGTTCTCGCGCAAATTCCCATCACCAACGAATAAAAATCGCACATTGTCGTTACTTGCGATCACATCCTTCGCAGCCTGAATTAAAAATTCATGCCCCTTCAGGTGGAACAGGCGACCGATTTTCCCGACGACAATGTGGTGATCTTCGAATTGAAGTTTCTTACGAACTTCTTCGCGTGATCGTGGAGGGTTCAAAAATGGATCAACGTTGAAACCGCTATGAATTGTAACGTAGTTCTCTAAAGTCGAGATTCCTTCTGCGAGATAAGCGTCCCGCATCGCATCGGCGACGCAAATGTATTTTTTCGTCCAACCTGCGACAGTTTTCTCTGCTGCAACAAATGCCCGGTAGGCCAGTTTTGGTTGCCCGTAATGAAATGCCGCTCCATGTATGGAATGCACAACCGGAATACCCAACTTGCGAGCGGCATAGCGTCCAAGGATTCCAGCCTTCGAACTATGTGTATGAACCAAATCTGGTTTAATCTCTCTCAGAAGCTGAATCAGCTTTCGATATGCGCGCCAGTCTCCGAGTGGGCGAATGCTCCGCTGCATCTCTGGGATGATCTCAAGACGAAACCCGCCCATCTCGGCACGGGGAATGAGAGATCCTTCCGGACCTTCGGCTGGTCCTGTGATCAGTGAGACTTTGTCACCATGCAGTGAATATTGATCCTCGACATTGTGCAACGTGTTTTCCTGAGCACCGCCCAGAATCAGTCGAGTAATAATGTGTGCAACGTTCACGAGCAGTTCGGTTCACATTGAATTGAAAAGAATTTCAGTCGGGAATGACAACAGCTTGCAGCGCATCTTGTCGAGTTTGATAGTGCGGCCAGACATTGAAGAGTTTCGTCATCTTCAGCAATTCGTAAGTCTCCATAGTACACGCACACAACGCAGATTTCCCAGGAACTGATCGGCAAAATGAGGATAGAGATTCGACGATGATGTGACCCACTGCCTCTGATTGGCTGAAGTCGATGACAACATGCTTGGCATTTCTCTTCTTAATCACATCGAGAACTCGATTGGCTTCGTTGTGGATATCCTGATAGAAGAACTCTTGTGAATCTCCTAGCGGAAAAACAACGATCGTCTCGTCAAAGATCTGAGTCTTGAAAATTCGGTTTTGTCGAGTCAGAAAATCGCTATCACCATCTTTGGTCGCATACTGAACAAGCTGCTGCTGAGCGGCAACTTCTGGATACCGAGCGGTCAAAATGTATGGCCCAAGCTTGAGTTCCGCTCCTTCAGGCAGCATCGCACATTCGCATTGTTGACCATTCACGCTCACTCCGCTTCTTCCGTTGAGGTCAATCACCCACAGTCCGGATGGCAAGAGAAGGAGCGAGCAGTGAAGTCTCGAAATACTTTGATTGAGAATCGTAATACGGCATCGCTCGTCTCGACCAACTAGGGTGATGACGCGGTTAATAGGCCACATCTTTCCCTTTGCGGATGTGTTCAGCAATTCCAACTCAGCCTTCGGTAAGACTCCGTACTCATCTCGATGTCCTTCACGCGGACGAAAATCTATTGGCGACTTCAGGGTTCCATCGTTGATCCAGAATGGATCGAGAACTTTGATTTCCGCACCTGGAACTTCAATAACGTGGTCGTTTGTCAACCAGCCGGAAAACTCCGAACCCTGCCACGTGGTTCCTGAAGTACTATAGAGGTCAATCGCAGCCATGCGTTGACCGATTGCCTGAAGATAGACATGTCTCGCCGAGACCCCCTTGTCCTCGATGACAATATCACACGAAGGATGTCGACCAATCACTGCGTACGGCTTCGCAAGATCAAGAGTCTCGACATCAATGCCGGACCGATTGACTTCAACACGCAGAGGCGCCGGAGCGGCAACTG
>JAJDEL010000835.1 GCA_029259835.1 Planctomicrobium sp.
GAGATACGCCTGTTGATACGCATCAGCCTCAACATCGCTAATCACCGCTTCACCTAATAAATCGAGACTGAACGCGACGCCTTTATCGCGAAGTTTTTGCACGCTACGAAAGACTTCGTTCGGCTTCGTTCCGGCGATGAAACGTTCTGCCATTTTGCGAGTGTTCGTGCGCGCATTCACAGCAAGCGCCTTACCGAGAAGCGTGTCCGGCTGTGCAACGTCCAAGCCCATTCTCGCCGCGACTGGAAGATGCGTGCGAACTTCTTCAAAGTATTCCTGTAGATGGGTCGTGACCGTTCCGCTCGACTTGAGCATCGGCAAGACATCGACAAAACGAAACATTTGCACCTTAATCGACTCATCCTGCATCGCCCATTCGAGAATATGGTCCAACCACCATCGACGTTCGAACAGTGTCGGCTTGCGTCGGTCAAGATGATCCCAAATCTCCTTGCCGATGCGTTGCGTCTCCTGTTCGACTTGCTTCTTGGCAGGCGACTTCTTACTCCGTTTTTTCATAATCGTAATATCACTTCGTTTGTATAATTTATGTTTTGTTTATCGTTGTCAGTTTAATAAGAGTTTTGTCGCACAATTAAAGTGTGCGGCAAAACTCGTTCTTCATTAATTCTGAGTTTCATCTTTCAGCCGATAAAGCTGCTCGCCCGCTTTTCGGACCAGTAAGACACCTTCGTCTTCGCGGTTCGCGTAGTCCTCGATATTGATGCTTGCTGGATCGCGGTAGCCGAGATTGATGCTTTCGCAGACTTCCTTCGGGACTTGTGAAGCCAATGTCACCTTCACTCGACATTTCTCGACACCGTTCTCATACGTTCCCGCACCGCGGACATGCGTTGAATGACCAAGCACGCCCCAGGGGAAATGCTTGAACTTGTCCCATTGTTCGGTGAAATAATCCCGGCAGTGGTAACCGATTTGCTCTATCGTCTCCCAGTGCGTGACGGAAATCTCGGAAAGGTGCGGAGCGTAAATGATCAGTTCGCCTCCGTCGGCGACGACTGGTTCGAGCTTGTACATACATTTCCCGGCGGTCCAAAGCTCGTCATACATCGGCGGCGAACAGGAAAGAACCGTGTGGAAGCTTTTGTCCATCCGCTTAATGTGCGTCTGCCCGGAAAGGTCGGCAGCCTCTGCCCAGGCATCTTCCGGAGTCCCGTAAAAAATTCCGTGTAGATCGGTCGTGCCGTTCGAGGCAACGACAAACGTAATCGCTTTTCGTTCAACAGGCACAGACTTCGCCGCAAGATCGACGACTTCGCGAACCGGAGTTCCTTTAACGCCAATGATGCCAACGTTCGTAATGAGTGCTCCGAGCCAGTGGAAGAAATTCAACAGCTTCGGCCCAGCGATCCCTGGAAAGAAATACTTGTTCCCTCCAGAAAATCCGACAACTTCGTGCGGAAAGACCGGTCCCAGAACGAGCAAGACATCGTAATCGTGGACCCGTTTGTTAATCTGAATGGGGACTTCTTGCGAGAGTAACCCGTTTGAAATTCTCTCGGTATCGGCGGTTGTTAATGTTCCAATCGTTGAAAGAGCATCAGGGTTGTCCCATTCATGATTGATCAATTCCACATCGGCGTACGTCGTCTTCTGGCTCTCCTCATCAATGCCGAGCAGTTGGCACATTAACTCTTCAGAAATCGGAGGGTGCGTTCCCAGAGCGAAGATAACATCAATTTTCGCAGCGACCGGACTTAAACTCTTGAATAAAGACTCAAACAGCAGCGGCATCGGTGCCGTTCGCGTTTGATCCGGAACGACGAGCAGAATCTTCTTCCCAGCAAACTCCGCCTGCGGAATCTGCTCCTCAAACCATGCTCGAACGTCTTCTTCACTCAAGATCGGCAGTTGCGACATCTCTGAAATCCCTGTGGAATAAGTACCAATCAGAGACGATAGAATTCTCAAAGGATTGCGGCAATGCAGAAGTGAGTGTGAGGTTCAGATTCATCGCGAATGAGTTATCGAGCATCGTTGATATTAAAGGATCTTGTGCGTCTGAGTTTAAAATGAGCTGCCATCAAGGAGTTCCCCGCCGCTGGGCGTGCTGAGTGCTTTCAGAATTTCTGGATCGATGTCCGAACTGATCATTCTCACCGAGCCATCCGCAAATGTGAATTGGACTCCACCATACCGCCAGACGCTGTCGAAACCACTTGGACTCTCGAATCCGATTGCAGGATCGCGAAAATTCAACGGATCGCCCCAAGCACGCGGAGCATGAATCACTTCACCGGTGAGGTGAGTATTCGAAGTGCCATCACTAATTTCAGACAGACTCATGTTTCGATTGACTCCGGCAACACGGGCATTCATTGCGTAGTGGCTGGCATTGTCTGGCGTATGCCCTAAGTGAAGGTCGTAACCTGGGTTCCGAAACTGCTTGACTCTTTCTTGAAAAACATCTCGATGGGAATCATCGGTCCAGGGCTTGGTGAGATCGATCTCCTCGGACAACTCTGATTGATCAAGGTAAGGCAACAGGAACGTTTCCCAGCTATGGAGACCTTGACCACCTGAGTCAAAAGAGCCTCCGACCGGATAGATTTCAAAGACATCGTGGTAATCGTGATGGGCCAAAGCAAGGTGTCTGAGATTGTTTTGCGAATCAATCCGCTGCACGATGTCGAATGTCGATTCCACAATCGGCGTCGGCGAAGCCATC
>JAJDEL010000836.1 GCA_029259835.1 Planctomicrobium sp.
ACGGACTTCGGTTCGTTCGAAACGACCGGAACTTGAGAAGCTTTCGGCCTCACATCTTGAGCAACCAATGGAACCGCAATCACTCCGCACAAGAGAGTTGCAATAGAGAAAATACAGGACGACGTTCGCTTACTGGTAATCCACATGGCTCACTGTCCTGAAAAAATTGTTCTTGAAATTCTGCATCGAGAGATGCAACCCTTCTACTGTGACAGACCGCCAAGGGAGCGTCCAGTAGACTTCATTGAAAGAAGTCTGCCTCACAAACAATTCACTTCGCTTGACGTGGCCGACATCGCAAGTAAGTCTGATGGTCAAGTTACACTCGCCATTGATTCGAGTCCTCAACAACTTTGCACAACAATCAGGAAGTCGGTGATGTTCAAGAAGTGGGCTAAAATAGTGGCAGTGATCACACTGATTTCCCTGCCGGTGGTCATCGGTGCAATTTACCGAAATTCTGCACAGACGATCTACCGTAAGCTCATTGACTACCCTGAAGTCATCACGATTGCCACAGGACCAGCGGGTGGTCTGTATCGGTCACTCAGTGAAAATTTGGCAGAGACGATTCGCGCGGAACTGGACGTGGACGTCCGGCTTGTCCACACAAATGGGTCATTTGAGAATTTAAAGCGCCTAGGAAATGGAGAGGCTGACCTTGCACTGTATCAGCCAGGCACCCTTGAAGTTTCACATGAGTACGATCCCAGTTTGGCAACAGACGTTGCATTCGTTGCCAAACTGTATTCGCAGCCAGCACACTTCATCGTTCGTCGTGGTGCTGAGATTGATAGTCCAGCTGACTTACGAGGCAAGAGAGTACAGCTCGGATTAAAAAATTCAGGCGACTATGCCATGAGCTTGATGATTCTGAAGCATTTCGGCCTAGATGAAGAAGCGGTCGACGCAAAGTATTTCGGATATTCGAAAGTCGAAGAAGCATTCAAGAATAATCAACTCGACGCTGCGTTTATCACAATAGGGATTCAGGCACCAATCTTTCCGAAACTCTTCGAGACTGGAAAATGTGAACTCCGCACAATCCCATTCGCGGAAGCGCTCTCCACAAAAAATATCTCATTGTCTCCATATAAAATCCCCAAAGGACTTTACCGAATGCAGCCAGTTGTCGATCCAGCCCAAGACGTAACAACCGTCTCTTCTGGTGCGCAACTTTTGACACGCAATGACCTCCATTATGAGATGGTAGGAGAAATCACGCGGATCGTTCTAAATGAGAACTTTCAAAAAAGGAACCAACTCGGCGAGCTTTACATCAAGGGCCGGACGTATGCTCAAGAGAAACCAGAGTTCCCCATGCATCCTGGTGCCAGGGGCTTCTACGATCCGGAATTCGATATTCACATCTTCGAAAGTCTGGATGCGATCTACTCTCTGGTTGCATCTGTTCTAATAGCGTCATTCCTGCTCATCCGAGAACTCGTCCGAAGGCAGGCCAGGAATAAAGAGCACAAGTTGGATCGACACATGCAAGCACTTCTGGATATTGAGCGACGGCAAATCTCTCTTGATGCCAATCTGGACAAAAGTGAGGCGGAAATTCTGCAAAAACTCCTTGATGAAGTCACATACCTGAGACAGGCCGCACTCAATGAACTTGCAGCTCACGAACTGAATGAGGACCGAGCGATAGATTCCTTCGTCCAGATGTGTCACGCCCTGAGCAGCAAAATCAACGCCAAGCTATCGCGGGAGCGCCTGGACCACGGCTTCAATCAACTCACTGAGGCAGTGAAACAGGCAGGCACCGCTGCTTCCAAAGACCGCGATTAGTGGAAAACGGAAAGCACTCCGGTCCCCCATTCATTGTCAAACCATTGTCAAATTGTTCAGAGGCTCTTTATTCGCGTCACAGAATCAAAGCGGCTTGCCGCACTTTCGACAGAACTGGGCATCCCTGAGATGACCTTCCGCCATGCAGTAGGGGCAAGTCTGGTTGGAGATGCCGGTAGATATCTTTGAGTCGATGATCTCAGCGGAGACGAATCCGGTCGGGACGATAATCAGGCTGTAGCCGACGAGAATCAGTATCGCGGAAACGATTTTACCCTGAGGCGTCTGCGGTACGATATCGCCATAGCCGACGGTTGTCATCGTCACAACTGCCCAGTAGATCGACTGCGGGATCGATGTAAACTGCGTTTCTTCCGAAGTCTCCTGCAATTCTTCCGAACTAGGCTGTGGTTCATTTGAAGAAGACTCTGTTTCACTCGAACTGCCGGCACCTTCGATTTCGTACATCAAAGTTCCGGCAATCGTCACTGTGATCAGGACGACAGAGAGGAAGACCACAATTTTCCCACGTGCTTTCCAGACAGCCGCGCCCAGGTCTTCGGATTCACTCGTGAGGTGAATCAGTTTGAGAATTCGAAAGACTCTTAACAACCGAAATGAACGAACGACCGCAAAGGACCGTGTTCCTCCAAGGCCGAGCAAGACAGTATAAGCAGGCAGAATGGAAACCAGATCGATGATTCCGTAGAAGCTGAATGCGTAATTCAGCGGTCGCCGCACCGCGATGAGCCGCAAGATGTATTCGATGCTGAACAGGCAAGTGAAGATCCACTCTGCCGTGTTTAAGCGCGAGCCATACTGCTTCTGGACTCCAGCAACGGTCTCCAGACAAATCGCTGTGACGCTCAGCAGAATCGCAATCAACAGGCCGATATCAAACAACTGTCCGGCGCGCGTGTCAGCTTCAAAGATGACATCATAAAGCCGCTCACGCCACGCTGCTCGTTTTTTACTGTGCATGACGGAAGTTTAGAAGATCGACAGCTTTGGCGGAAGAGCTTCCCGTTTGCCGGTCACTTCAAGTGTCCGGAGGCTCCAACTTGTTCGTTATTGCTGTTCATTCGCTACGAATGTCGATCAGTTTTTGTTTGACCATCGCCTCGATCATGTCTTCAAAAGTTGTCGTCGACTTCCAGAGGAGCTTTTCCCTGATGAGTGCAGGATCGCCAACTAATTGCGGTGGGTCGACAGGTCTCTTGATGCTTTCATCCACTGTGACGTAGTCCTGCCAGTCGAGTCCTACCGTGCAGAAAGAGACGTTCAGAAAATCTTCAAGAGTCCTGAGTTGACCGGTCGCGATGATGAAATCTTCAGGGTCGTCGTTTTGCAACATTCCCCA
>JAJDEL010000837.1 GCA_029259835.1 Planctomicrobium sp.
CGACTTTCGGCGTTTCAGATTTCATTGCTGCAGCTTCGAGTGCTTTGACGTTCTGCTGCAGTTGCGCGATCGTCTGGTCTCGTACTGTGACACTCTGTTTGATTTCCGCAAGTTGCATTCGAGCCTGTTGCAGTTCCTGCTGACCTTTGGCAAGTAGTTCTTCTGCTTTGGCCTTGTTGGCTTTGGCGAGAGCCGCGATGCGGTTACCAGCATCTTCAGCAGCTTTACGACCAGCTTGCTCTTTGGCGAGTTTTTGGTTGGTGTTTTTCACGATCCCTTGAAGACCATTGATTTTCTTCGCCTGTGCCTGCGATTGCTTGCGGGTTTTGCTGAGGTTTGCGGCAAGCTGCTCGTTCTTTGCAGTGAGAGCAGCGAGTTGTTCTTGCATCGCTACGATTTCTGCTTGTGCGACGGACAATTCTTCTGTGAGTTGCTTTTCACTTTGTCTGGATTCAGCAAGATGCTTTTCAGCGACATCAGCTGCGGCAGCGCGGCAGAGTGCTTCCTGATGAGTCATCAATCGGCAGCCAGCTTGCTTGGCCTGGCGACTCAAATGTCGAATCGCGACACGATCACGACGTCCTGCAAAAGCTGAATTCGGGATCGCGAAACATGCAACGACAATTAGGGACAAGGAGAGGATTTTTCGAGTGGTCATAGCTGTGATAACCTTTCTTCGAGGTAAGTTCAGGCTCTTCGAGGTGGGATAGAATGTGAAGAGCCAAGGAATGGTACTTCCAAATCATCGTCAATAACCCGAAAAAAGCAAAGGACTTACCCCACTTTCCCAATTTCACAACAGATGCTTTGCCAGAGGGGAGAAGTTTTGTCAATTGTTCCGAGTGTGCGGGGAAATCACTCGTGCGGCGTCAACCGTGTTTTGATGGATCGTCAAGTTTGACGAGCACGAGAACGGAGTGCGGAACTCGTACTTAACGATTCCTCATTTGAAGCCTGACAAGGCACTAGAACAAACTTGAATAGGTACAGACGATGATCATCAGCAATCCCGCAACGATTCGCGGGATCGTTACAAGCTGTTGGTCCGTTAGAAACCGAGACAAAGTTGGGGTTGGTGGTGCGGTTGTTTTCGTGCGATCAGTCTCGTGCAGACGAGGTGAAATCACCGAGCCTAGCCACGCTCCCCCAGCGGCTCCGCCAACCGCCCCTAAAACGGCGAGGAAACTCCCGATGACAGGCACCGTCATGCCTGCCAGAACGCAGGTGAGGCTTCCCATGCCTGCTCCAACCAAAACTCTTTGTCGGACCGGACCACTGGCGTGACTCGAAAAAATTCGGTGCCGCTTCGAAGCGTAATTGAAGGAATCTCCAAGAAACGCGAGTGAAACAGTCAGGCAGATCGAAAACCAACCCAGCCCCAAACCGGAAGCTGTTGTGGGGAGGAGCAACATTGCCAGCGTCGAGTTGGCAACGATGATCCAGTTCCCAGGTAGTCGATAGAAATTTCCGGACCAGCCTGCGAGGTTTGCAAGCAGCAAAACGATCGCCGCCGGGTAATAAATCCAGTCGCCAAGCATTCATTTACTCAAAAATGATTGATTACTTTTTTGAAGCATTCCATCTACGTTTCGTCTTGTGGAGAGATTGTTTTGCAACGCAATTCATATGCGGCCCTAAACAATTGATGAATCTCGATTCAAAATTTGCTCCTAGTCCCTAGACTACCGAACAGAAGTGTTGTTCACGAGACCGGAAGAAAGAAATGTCTTCAACGAATGAATTTGGCGGAGGAATGCAGAGCGGAACAGGACCTGCGTTTCCTCAATTGAGTGAAGACCTCACGCAGTTGCCGACCATCCCTGGGGGCTGGAAGACGGAGAATTTTCAAATTGGCGAGAAATCTCTTTCGCTCTTCTGCCCTGTTGACCCCGACCTGTTTCTCGACGATGCGGATGTCATCGCCGCGAATGAGAAGAACGACTACATGCCATACTGGGCTTTCCTTTGGCCGACTGCGATCAAGATGGCTGCTCTGATGGATCGGGTCCCTTGGGCTTTGGGAAGTTCCGTGCTGGAATTGGGAGCAGGACTTGGGTTGGTCGGAGTTGCGGCGATGATGCGGGGAGATGATGTCACTTTCAGCGATTACGATTCGACGGCACTGCATCTGTGCCGGGTGAACGCTGTCGCCAATAACCTCCCCGACCCACGTACACTCTTACTTGACTGGAGAGAACCAGTTTCAAAGAAATATGAAGTAATCATCGGTTGCGAAGTGACTTACGACGCCCCCATGCACTCTGTTATTCTCGATCTTCTCGACGTCATGCTGGCTGAGGATGGAGTCTGTTGGCTGAGCGATCCGGGACGGTATCAGTCTCCGTTTTTCTACAACATGGCGAAGGAGCGGGGATATCAAGTTCGAATCTACACTGAGGAGCTTGAAGAAATTAACGTTCCGTCATCGGAAGGGTTTCAGATCCTGGAACTTCTCAGAATGTCAGAATCGCTTCAGGATGAAAACTCAAGCATCGAGTCTTCTTGATTGAGAAGAGGATTGGCTTTCGGGTATCCGTAGTAATACCCTTGGGCAAGTTGGAAGCCAAAGTCCTGACAGGCATTAGCTTCGTCTTGCGTTTCGACCCCTTCCGCGAGAGTCGCGATGCCTGCGTCGTGCGCGGTGTCGATGAGTGACCGTAACATTCTGGAATGGTACGGAGTTGCCTCATGAATATCGCGGATTAGGCAACGATCAAACTTCAGGTAGTCAGGCGGAGCCTTCATCAATTCCAGTAGTCGAGATTGTCCTGAACCAAAGTCGTCATAAGCAATTTTGACACCGATGTCGCTAAGCATGAGTTTGTAATCGAGCATCGTCGCAGCACTTTGAAACGTCCCTTCGTGAAATTCAACAACAATTGGAATCTCAGGGAAACGTTCTTGAATTCTTTTAATCGAGGGCAGAATGTTCGCACCCATATTTTCGTGTGGATGAGTATTCACAAAAATTGGGACTTGAAATTGGAGCCGGTCAGCAAATTCAAGTGCTTTTTCTCGACAGATGATGCTCAGTTCGACTTCCTGATTCACAAGTTCTGCGGTTTGGAACATTTTTCCTGGGTTTTCCAGGCCTGCCATTTCGCTTCGAGCAAGCGCTTCCAGTCCGACGATCGACTTGGACTGGAAATTGAGAATCGGTTGGAAATGGGGAGTGATTTTCTCTTGAAAAATTAGCTCGTCAAATTGACTGAGTATCCAGTCTGCATCAATGGTTTCGATATCGCAAATTGTCTTCTTCATTTCGAAGAGGGAGTCACCTTCGACTTTGATCTGTGGCGGAGCGTATTGCACCCGAAATTCGATGTCAGCGAGTTCGATATGGTCGCCCGAAGCAACGGGGGTTGGCTGTGTCACTCTCTTGCGGTTCAAGAATGTTCCGTTTGTGCTGTCCAGATCACGGACAAACAAATGTTCGCCAACAAACAGAAGTTCTGCATGCCGACCAGAAACTCGCTTTGATTTCAAACAAACATCAGAATCCGAACGCCGTCCGATCAACATTGTGGGCTGGTTGATGTGTAATTCAGAGAGTGACTCTTCAAGAGGGAGCCTACCAATCAGCGTCCACCCGACCGGGACGGTTGAGTCCGGTGATTTCGTATCCTGGTTGATTGTCTTCAGACTCATCAATGATCACTTCTCAAAAAACACGCATCTGGGAGCAAATTGCCCTATCCAGAGCCTACTTCTCAAAATCCGATCACCGGCAGGTGTTTAATGAGAGTCTTCCGAAAGTGTTGCAAATTCTCAACAAGCTGAACGAGTGAGTTCGAAATCAACGAGCTTGCTGATTTTTCAGATGAATTCAAAGAGTGGGATCGTGACGATGACTCGACCAGAAAAGAGTGTCTGTTTTGAAGTTCAATTCGAAGAGAGACCAACACCCATGCAGCGCATAGGCTGGGACTTGTCCCAGCATCTCGGTCACAGGCATCAAGATCGTGCTGCTGGATTTCGTAGAAAGTTAATCCAGCCTGTAAAAACACCCCACGTTGATCTAAGCATGAAACTTTCAATGCCGAGAGGCGACAGTCGAAAGGTTACTGAATTTCAAACAGCAATTCGATTTCGACAGCAGCGTTGAGTGGGAGTGCATTCACACCAACGGCGGCTCTAGCGTGTTTGCCGGCATCGCCGAAGATATTTTCAAGAAATTCGCTCGCGCCATTCGCGACCAATGCTTGATCGTGAAATGAGGAATCGGACTGCACGAAGACGCCAATCCGAACGACGCGAGAGATTCGATTTAAATCACCTTGCAAATGAGCATTGACGACTGCCAGCCCGTTCAAGATGCATTGCTGAGCAGCTGCCTGGGCTTGATCAATTGGAATTCGCGAAGGAACAAGCCCTTCCGCAAGCAACTCTTTTCCAGCGAATGGAAGCTGCCCACTCACAAACACGAGTTGTCCAGACTGGACACAAGGAACATATGCCGCGACAGGTTTTGGCGGGGTTGGAAGAATAATATCCAACTCTTTCAAGCGATCTGCAATTGACATTGCCATGCCTCAGAAATCAAGCCTGATGACTAATTTGGTCGCTTCATTTGCTCGACTTGACGGCGATATCTGGTCGCCTTATGTGCGAACTGAATGCGTTTCGGCTGGCTTTTGGTTGCGGCAGCTTGGCGTTCATATTTTTCCGCCAATGCAGTTTTGACGTCAATTAGTGATTTTGAACGATCCATTGTCTCAACACTTCAAAAATAATTAATAAAGAAAATTTCGAGTCGGGGAGTGTAGGAGATCGAAGCGAGAATATCCAGTCGATTCATTTCCACTGGACCCGACAGGATTCTTGCCCGAGGCGTTGCTGTAAACCTTTTCAGTAAAATGGATTACGTCGCCATCCAACTGTGTCGCCGATTCTCGTAGGTCGCCAGGATTGTGAAAAGATAAGCCAGAAATCCGGAAGCAATCAGCGGAGAGACTGGAATCTCTGGGACAAAATCAAATCGCATCATCGAAACCGCGAGCAGGTTGTTGCAAAAGTGAACCAGAATCGGAATCCAGATTGTGCCTGTCTTGATGTACAGGAACTGCAACAAAAACGCGATGGGGAGAGTCGCAATCGCGTGCGATGGGGAAACATGGGCGAATGCGAATAGAACGGCGGTGATGATGGAACCGGTCCAGGGGCCGAAACGTTGGACGAGTCCCCTGCCGATGACTCCACGAAAGATCAACTCTTCGCCAATTGCAGGCCCCAGAGCAAGTGCAACAATCAGAACAGGAAACGAAACGCCTTCAAGGGTGGAACGCAAGTAGTCCAATGAAGAGGACTGCATTGCTTGGCTAAAAAGGTGCTGCATCGGCCCTGTCGTCCACCAGGAACGCGAAACTTCGTACAGCAAGTCACCCAGAATTGCGATTGGAATGACCGTTGCCAGTGCGAAGATCACTTCTTCATGCCGTGGGGTTCGCCAGCCCATCGTCTTGCGAAAATTTCGCCCAAGCCGCAATCGTATCAAAGGAACAATCAGAAACAGAACTCCCAGGCTTGTGACACCGATGAGCAGGAACGAACGATCAAGATTCAGCTCAAGCGCCAAATCCATCATCTCGCTCTGTGACGGCCAAGTAAACCCGTAACCCGCAGTAATCAATAACGCGAGAAACGTCACTAGGACAAATCCCTGCAACAATTGATAGCTGCACGTCCAGAGACATGCTTCAAGTATTGACCACAACCGCTTTGATTGCTTCACGGTATTACCTCTTAATCGGACCTGAAAAGCTTATCAGAATCACTCTTCGTTGTCACAAAACTGCCGCAAATGAGTACGGAATTGTTTCACTTCGTGTTGGGCGAAGAAGTTCTCCGTCATCAGTTTCTAAGTCATTCCAGTAACAAGATGGGATGAGTAGGTAGATGATACGCGTAAGGAAACAGATACGCATTGGAGAAAACGTATGTCTCGTAGTCAATCTGAGTTGTCACTCCAATTTCCCGGTAAATCACTTCCTGAATAACCCTCATTGGCTTGGGTGTTGGAACGAAATCTGTCACCATTCAAGAAGAAACGTGGGCGGGCACCTGTTTGTTTCAGCAATTCTCAAATTTTCCTAAGTAGTGGATCGTTCCCAGTATGGAACGTTTTTTCAATATTCGTGATTGGTGGGGAAACGGCATTACCCTGTGGGTTGTCGTATTGCTCCTCTTTTCGGCGCCGTTGTTGTTGATCGTTCTCAAGGATGTCAGCCTCGAGAACGACATCACGACCTGGCTTCCGAAAGACGATCCCGATGCGCAGTCGCTGGAATGGTTTTCCAACCAGTTTGAACGCGAAAACCGTCTTGTCGTTTCCTGGGACAGTAGTTCGTTATACGACCATCGAGTTGAAGCATTCGCGAAGGCGTTACAACAAGAGTCCGACACGCAAGGTTCGGGAATCGAGTTGGTTTCAACACCACAAGATATAATCCGGACGATGGTCGAGAACAAAGTCTCAGAAGAAGACGCTGTTGATCGGCTGACTGGAGTTCTGGTCGGAATTGGGTTCCTGAAAGTCGAACTGACTTCCACCGGCCAAGCCGATGAACCAGCTGTTAAAAAACTTGTTCAAGCAACCGCTACAACGTTGACCGGTTCGACGGTTTCGATTCTCCCTCCAGTGCCTGCCCCGCAAGTCGCGGTTGAATCACAAGACGAACTCGAAGAAGAAGAGCAATTCGAACCGCTCTCGGTCGTTATTCCTGATCACGATTTCCAGTTACGCTGGTCGGAAATGGCGGCGAATTCACCTCTTGCTGATGAATTGCGGGAAAAGCTTGAAGGCTTGCAAAAGGATGGTCAACCGCTCATTGAACGAGCATTCTTCGCAAGTGGTGCTCCCGTTGCCGTCACGGTGAGTCTGAACAAAACGGGTGACAAATCTCTGCCAAAAACGATTGCGACAATCGAAGCCGCCGCCGTCGCACAGGGAATTCCCCTGGAAGAAGTCCGCATGGCAGGGAGTCCTGTCAGTCGAGTTCGATTGAACGAAGAAGCCAAACGCGCTGTCTGGAACAGAGAATATCCAGTCTGGAACGTTTTCAAACGAACACCGATCCTGCTCTCGGCACTGATTAGCATCATTGTCTCGTTCACGCTCTTGCGAAGTTTTCGACTTTCATTTCTCGTAACGATGGCCTCGATGTACACCTGCATGATGGTGGTCGCGCTGATTCCATTAACGGGAAGATCGCTCAACATGGTGTTGATTGTCTTGCCGGACTTGTTGTTGGTCCTCACAACTTCTGGTGCAATTCACGTTGCGAACTACTGGAAGCATGCTGTTACTCTCGGTGAAGAGAATCCCATCCTCAGTGCCGTGAAAATGGCGTGGCAGCCATGTGCGTGGGCGAGTGTGACGACAGCAATTGGCATGGCGTCATTGCTGACGGCTGTACTTGAACCTGTGCAACAGTTTGGGTTCTATTCATCAATTGGTTGTCTGGTTTCTCTGGCAATGATTCTGATTGGCTTCCCGTCCATGATGAGTGTTTTGCCAGGACGTGGAAAGAAATTCGCCGAACATGCAGCACGAGAGTCGACGAACTGGGGCCATTTCGGTCGTAAAATTGTTCATCATCGAACGCTGATTACGACCGCCTGCCTCGGCCTGTTTGTCTTTTCCCTCGTCGGATTGCAATGGTTCAAAACACAAACAAAAGTGATTCGGTACTTTCCAGCAGAATCTCGAATCAGCCGCGATTATCATTATCTTGAAGAAGGCCTCTCAGGCATTGTTTCTCTCGACACCGTCATTCGTTTTGACGCAACCAGCGTCGAAGATTTGAACATCAGTGAACGCATGGAATTGATCCGTGATATCGAGCAGAAAGTTGCCGCACATCCACAAATCAGCGGCACACTTTCGCTTGCTGATTTTAGAGACCCAATGAAACCACCTTCAGAGAAGGCATCTCGCATAGTGAAAATTCGCTATGGGAAAACATTGCAACGGATTGAAAATACGCTCTTTAAAGAAAAGGCAGACGAGGTCTCTCAATTTACTCGGAAGGCTTCGGAAGGGTTGAGTTTAGTGACCCGTGGAGACCGCGAAGTTCGTATCAAAGCAGATGATGAAATCTGGCGAATTCGAGCGCAATCGATAGTGACTGCTGATGTTGATTACTCAGACCTCACTACAGAACTTGAACATATTGTTTCTGGAGCCATCGCCGAAAAAAGCGGTGTTGATTACCTAGTCACAGGGATGGTGCCGCTGTTTCTTCGGACACAACAAGCGGTTCTAGAGAGCCTGATTAAGAGTTTCGGGTTGGCGTTTATTGTCATTGCTGTCGTCATGGTTGGACTTCTCAGAAGCCCAACCTCGGGACTACTGGCGATGTTGCCGAATCTGTTTCCAGTCGGAGTTGTCTTCGGAATTGTCTCCTGGATGGGTGTTGCTGTTGATATCGGAACAATGATTACCGCGTCGGTCGCGCTCGGGATTGCCATCGATGGAACTCTGCACTTGTTGACGTGGTATCGCGATGGTCTTCGCAACGGGATGCAACGAGAAGAGGCGGTCGTGCTGGCACTTCAGCACTGTGGACCGGCAATGTGGCAGACAAGCGCGACGATTGCCCTCGGGATGGTCATGCTTGCAGGTGCTGACCTGTTGCTCATCTCACGATTCGGCATCCTCATGGCAGGTCTAGTCGGCATGGCACTCATTGCCGATGTTGTCCTGCTGCCAGCACTCTTAAGCGGCTGGCTGGGGAAAATCATTCAAAAGAACACACCTGTCACGGAAAGTTCTTCGGAAGCGGTATTGGAAACAATCGAATTTCCATCGGCCCCATCGCCAGAGCCAGACGCGGAACCGCTCCCAGTCCAGGCACGCTCACAATCGTAGGTCGTATTGAGGAAGTGCTATTTTGCTGGACGCTTCAAGTGTGCTGCATTCACTGATTCAAATTACGAACTACTCCTTCGGACTGACAGAGCTTGAGAGCCATTTGAGGAACCTTGAGACGCGACCGCGTCGGATTTTTCGCTGTTTTTCTTCTTCGCTGGTCAGCCAGGCGATTTGAATGACTCGCCGTTCTCCCTGATAGGGCAAGTGTCCGTGGAAGGAATTGTCGGCGCGGCGGAACGCAGCCAGAGTTCCGTAAACCGGTCGCACTTCAGGAACGACGGTCGCTTCGATGTCGTCAATCGATGTCAGGAAGCGAAGGCAGCCACCACTGGACTGCATCCAGTCTGGATTGAGATACAGCAGAGCCGTGACAATTTTGGAGTTGCCGTCTGTATGAATGTTGCCGTGATGTTTTTTCAAGGATCGGCAAATCGAAACAATCGTTGGGTACTGTTTCAAATTCGGCACTCCAAGCCGCTCGCCAATCGAGTCTGCGAATTCAGGCGAAGTCATTTCCTCGATCAGAGACCTCACACTCGGACCACAGTCAACTTCTTCGTAGGGGAGATAGCCTGCGCCGCGGTAACTGGGAAAGTCACGATCAAGATCGTCGGCAATCTCCGTTGGCAACTGATTGTACGCAACCAGAATCGGAAACGGCTCCTGAAGAACCACTGTGTCAGAGCCGCTCAAGCGGCTCTCCGTAAGCATTGACGTCGTTTGGTCCAGCATATTCCGATCCTTCGTAATTTACTAATCCACCACAAACCCGTTCGGTATATCCCGTGACGAACTGATTTTGTTCCTTCTACAAGTCGATGGACAACTCAATCGTGTCTACTTGCGGATTTGAGGGTGCGGGAGAGTTGCGAAATCGGCCTGCGCTGTCAATACGAGAACTCGTTGCAGCAAAATTTGATCTTGCGGCAATTTGGTCGATGACTTTACCCTGCGAGCAGAACAGGTTTTGTATTTTTAGGGGTCTTTTGTTAAAGACGTCAAGGAATGATATGCACGGGCTGCGAGATCATTTGAAGGATTCAAAAGATGACCGGCAAGGTTGCCAATAAATCGAAAACGGAACCTCTTCTCCTGAGCGACATGCAGCCGTTCGGAGTCGGGGGACGGCGGCTTTGCTATACGCATCCACATGAACCTGGCAAGTGCGTCAAAGTCTTGCGGCACGATGAAGGCCGCACAATTCGTGGCAAAAACAGCGGAATAGTCCCAGCTCGATTCCGAAGAGCTTATGACAACAACACTCACGAGCAGCAGATTCTTGAGTCTCTGTTTGCCCGAATCGGTCCACAGATGAGTCAGCATCTGCCCCGCTCTTACGGAATCGTTGAAACCGACTTGGGACCAGGATTGGTTCTGGACCTCGTTCGAGATGACGATGGAAATATCGCACGCAGTATTCGGGAATTGATTTCAACAGGCTTTTCGCTCGCCGACTTCAAACCTGCGTTTGATGAGTTTTCGGAGTTCGTACTCAAACACGTCGTTTTAACACGAAACCTGCACGATCATAACCTCGTCGCTCAGCATCGAGACGATGGAAACTGGCGGTTGTACTTGATCGATGGCTTTGGCGATTCCGCCTGGTTGCCGGTCGCACGCTGGATTCGTTCTGTCGGCAAAACGAAAGTCCGGAAGCGGATCGATCTCGCGTGGCCGAAAATGGAGAAATTTGCAGCCAGCGGTGGAGTCACTCCAGAGATGATCGAGAACAGCTCTTGGGGTCAAGGACTTCTCAATCATCGCGGCTGATTTTCACAATTTGAGCAACTTGGCAGGGAATTTCCGACCTATCTGATCAAACTGGAATGATTTATATTGAAGTCGAGTAGGGCAGGCTCCCACCTGCCTTTCCAAACATTCAGGGGCAGGTAGGATCCTGCCCACAGAACTGAATGCTACAAACCCGAATGCGTTCACCTTCAAGGAAGATGGTGCATCAATGGCACAACTTTGGACCGAGAGAATTAAACAGGCGGTTCGGCCCCGAATTTACAAGACGCTGTTTCCGCATCGTCCACAATTTGATTGTCCAATTTGTGGTTACCACGGGCCATTCAAAGATAAAGTTGTCAGCAAAACCCCGTCTGTTGTTCGTGTTGATTCAAAGTGTCTCGGATGCTGTGCGGCGGAACGCCATCGCATGATGCACCTGACGATTCAAGAGGTCTTCGGCGATTGGGGGGCTGAGGAAAAATCACTGCTGCACATTGCCCCTGAAGATTGCTTGAAACCGCAACTCAAGAGCCTGTTCGGGACTTACCATACCGCCGATTTGCTCCAGAAAAACGTCGACTTTAATGAAGACGTTCAGGCTTTATCTTTTGACGATGCGACATACGATGTGGTCCTGATTTCACGCGTTTTGACAATTCCCCCCGATTTGGAAGCGTGTATCCGAGAGATGCGGCGAGTGCTCAAGCCGGGTGGCATCGCAATGATCGCAGAAATCTACACGCACGAAAAAACCGTCGAGTTTGGAAAAATGGTCAACAGCCGGTCTCGTGAGATCGGTGTCGATTTACTCTCAATGACGCAGCAGCACTTTCCGAAAGTCGACCAGTACCTATCGGATCGATACGACGATGAGTATCAATTGACGAATCAAATCGTCCTCGATGGCAACCCTGCAAGCGACTATCCGGAATTAGTCCGAGTTCCAGACATCGGCTTCCTAGACCTCGTCGCCGTTTGTCATGCCTGAGTCCATTTTGCTACCGCGCTGTTATTGTCAATTCAAGAGTTCTTTTGGTCATGTTATTCCTTCCCCTTCGGTGGCTCAAGCGACGATATCAGATCAATCTGATGTCGCCGCGCCGGCGCGAACTCGAACGCCTACTGACCGAAGCCTGGGAACAACCCATCCGGCTTGTTTCGGCATCAACCTCACAGAGCTACGACGAGATTTATTATGCATCCGATCACAGCAAACGACTTGCAGTCGTTCGCGTGAATCGACCTGATTCGCCTCTTCCTGACCTCATCGGACCAGATGCACCCGGCGCTCCGCTCGATTCATCAGGGCGACTGAATATGGAATGGGAAACTTACTCGAAGCTTTCGCAAGTGAATCTCTCTCCAAAACCGCTCTGGAGAACCGACGATGCGATTGCTTGTTCCTGGCTTCCGTGGGACCGAGCCTCTCGATATCTGGTGCGGCATCGGGATCGATTCTGGGAAGTGATGCAGTGCGTCATCCCGGCGATTCGAATGATGCACGACCAGGGCGTGACACATCTCGATATGAATCTAGGAAACTTGCTGCTCAACCCAGATGGGAAAGGTGTTGCGTTCATCGATTTCGAGTTTGGTCCTGTCGATTGGGTCTCGCGAGAGCAGTTGATGGCTTTTGACTATTTACGACTCATCGCCGACTGCACGAAGCGTCGCCGAGGTGGAGACTATTTGCTCGCTGACCCAGAACGATTGCTCCCACTGCTCGATCAGAATGTTGAAGCCGAAGCACGTCTCGCCGATATGAGCTTTTCTCTAACGCAATTGCACCGCCTCACCGAGCACCCGGAGTTGCAAAAGTCTCTAAGTTCTGTCTTTCGTGGGCTGTAAATCCCCGAATCATTCGGTCGGTATCAGCCGCAAGGCGATTGCCCAATGGGTATCTTCTTTGGAACTTCTCGCCATGAGCCGAACGCACTAGCGTCGGGAAATTTGCGAGAAAACGTGACTCGCGCAAGGTCCGAGGCTAGCGTCAACGGCTCAAAAGTAGGCCTGTGGTTTACGAAGTAGACGGCATTGGGCTATCGCCCAAACGACTGATATCGGGAAACTATTCGGGACGATTTCTGAGTCAGGCCGCTTCCTGGAGACTCTCGGTATTCGGTTTGGCCTCTTCAAGCGGAGCCGTTTGTGTCACCTGCATGACATGAAAGATACCGCGCAAGGAACCCATTGCAGCGGTCAGTTCACCGTCATTGTTGAAAGCGACGTAATCCGTCGGGCAGCGGAACGCGAACTCCTGAAAAATGTCTTCGTCGTACTGATAATGACCTTTCGCAGTCACTTCCTGCTTCCGCTGCATAACGTTCTCGTGACTGACGATGCAGTGGACGTTGGGAACGCGGAGTCCAAAGAACTGAGTCAACCACAGAAATCGCGAGAAACTGGGTGAATCAGATTTTCGGTCAATGTACAGGAAGTCAATCAGTGATCTGTCGATCAAAGTGACGCGATTTGACTTTGGAAAAAGACGTAACAATCGCAAACCGAGGCAGCCGCGCAGATAGACAAACGGTGCCAGGATTTCATCGAACCGTTCGCGATCCTGGAAAAGCAACGGACGGATGAAGATGACCGCTAGCTTGTAGCTCAACGATTTTCGATACAGATGCTTACCAGTGTACACTCTGCCGATCTCTTCCGAGTTCTCTTTCAAGGTGTGTGCGAGAGTCGTCTTCCCTGCCCCGTCGCAGCCCATCATTGTGAGCATTCGAGTTCGACGTGGCGGCCCCAGAAATTGAGCCTGTGCTTTCGCAATCAATCGATTGAAGCGTTCGTTCAATGATTGCGGAGTTGGCGAGCCAATTCGATCCTCAATAATCGATATGGTCTCACTCTCAGCCTCTGGCTGGATCGTTTTTGTTTCAATCATGGTGCGAATGATTTCGGAAAGTTTGAGATGATCTTCCGCTTCGCATTGAAAGGCGTACTTGGAAAGTCTTTGTAGAACTCGCTCGCTCGTTAGGTGTTTCTTTTTGCTGAGCAGATGTTGAATGTAGACGGCGGCTTCGACATCGACAGGCAACCGTTGAATCGATGGTTCGGAATCAATCACTGCGTGCGAACAAGCTTCGTATGTGAGGCAACGTTGCCGATGATCAAACTGGCGCAGATTGATCCACAGGTCAAACAGGATCGAGTGACGACCATCGATGGAGAAGATCGTGAACTCAACTTTGTCTCGATTTCGATTTCGAACCCGAATGTGGCAGCGGCGCTCACGGACCCATCCCAACGCAGAATTGAGAAGCGCCTCGACTGAGTTTTGGCCTCCTAACAAGTCGATGTCATCGTCAGGCAGGTTGGCAATGTCGAGACTTTGACCGCGAAGTTGAATGAATTTCCAGGGGCCTTTGCCGATAGCTTCGACGCACTCGACAAATCCAGATTGCGGAAGTTGAGATTGCGTGAACGGCTTGGCGTCGTTCTCAAGCTGTTGCATCCGTTCAACCATGAAAAAACTATGCTTAGGTTGGACAGACATTCCTGTCTGTCTAAAAAATGTAGGGTTCGCTCCGCGGAGCGGACCCTACTTGCCCATCTCCCTGTGTCAGACAGAGTTTTACAGATTTTTTTGCATTTTGGTCAACAGAAATTTGTATTAACAGGGCAAAAGTAGAGTGCCTTGCAATGCACGTCATGAAATTGTTTGCCCTATGGAACTCTCCCGAATTAGATTCCCATTATCAGCCGTTTGGGCGCTAGCCCCCGATAAAACTCAGTTCACGCTCAGAACCGGGGTTGCGCCCTTCGGCTAATACAGGCCGAATCAACTCGGTCATTTATGTTCCTAAGAGTGCATGTCGGCTTGACGCTGCAAAGCTGCCTGTCGTTCCGCTTGGGTTGCTTCGAATGTGTGCTGAATCAGGCGTTCCATGGCAGGAGTCATTGACTGGTCACGCCGTCCCATTGCGTGACGGGCAGTTTGCAGGACGGATGTCGTTCCATCTGGGAGCGATTCAAGTCGACCATGCCAGAGACGACTGAATGGAGGAACATGCTTCGGGAGGAGTTCTCCTCCAGGCAGAATCAGGCATCCAGCACCGATTGAAGTGCCGGTATTTAGCATACTGCCGATGGCTGTCTTTGTATGGTCGCCTATGAAGCAGCCGACTTTATTTGAATTGGTCTTAATACTGTTGCCTGTGAGCGGGACCGAGACGTTCGAATAGTCGTTTTTGAGATCACTGTTTGTTGTGAGAGCTCCCAGATTGACCCATGGGCAGACGTAACTGTGACCGAGAAAACCGTCGTGGTATTTGTTGGCATAGCCGTGAATAATGCTCTCTTCGATTTCGCCACCGACGCGGCAAACAGGCCCAATTGTCGTTCCTTCGCGGATATTCGCCCGAAATGTTTGGGACTCACGACCAATGTAAGCAGGCCCTTCGATTCGAGTGAACGCCTGAATTTTCGCCTTGGCATCGATGAAGATCGACCCATGCCGAGAATCAAGAACGACAAACGGATCAATGTCGGCAGTCGCATCGATGAAAACTCTCTCCGCCGGTCCGACGAGACCTGCGCTGGATGCCAATTTCTGCGAGTTGTCTTTGGCTCGCAGCGAGAAGTCTCGCTCTAACTGCTCTGCATTATTGGCGATGAGATCCCATGGGTAGTGCAACATTTTTCCTGAAGCAGGTACAGGCTTCTTCTGTTTGGCAATGTTGACCACAGCCTGCGAAAATGATTCGCCACTTCGATTGGGAAAATCTCCTGGCTCCACCAAGACCCAGGCAAGTTCATCCTCAACCCAGCCAGCATTGCCAGATTCGATAATTTCAATTTTCTCAGGCGTCCCCAGCCAGCGTCCATTGATCAATAAAGTTGGATAACGGGCGAGCCATGCGTCCTCGTTGATGTGACATTTCGGGTGCTGTTCGTGATAAACATCCACAAATTCAGCGCGAAGAAACGCTCCCCAATCAGCGTCCGGATTTGAGGAGAGAAATCTCTCTCGCACCGAAGAAGCACCGCAAATCAACTCGAAAACCGGGCGCAATAGTGCCACTGGAGCAAAATTTCCAGCTTGGTGATCCTCAAAGAATGCGATCCGTCGCATTGATTCCTTCCTTCATCTCGTCAGAACTAGTCATTATGACAAATTCCCAGCGATTCAATGACTGGACAATATCAAACTTCTCTTTTAGTTGGACAGGCCGAATTCGCTATTAATGGAAACACACGTTCAGTATCGAAAAGTCCCATCTTGACAGAGATTTCCTCTTTATCATAGCTTTCCAAACGTGTGAATCTGTGCAGACTAAACGTCAATTTCACTGCGAGTTCTACATTACGACAAAGATGTCCTCACGCAGAGACACTGAACAAAAGAGTGTTCATCAATCTCGTGAGTTTTTGATTAGCGAATGGAGTCGCTGTATGTCTCATATCCTGCCAATTGCAACATCACAAGAATCTTCACAACCGGTCCCGTTGATCGATTTAGTCGCGCAGTACGGGACTATCCGAGACGAAGTTCAGGAAGCGGTACAGCGCGTCTTCGAGCGCCAGTCGTTCGTTCTTGGTGAAGAGGTTACGAACTTCGAAAATGAAGTCGCTCAGTATTGCGATTCGGCTCACGCGATTGGTTGTGCATCTGGCAGCGACGCTCTGCTGTTAGCGCTGATGGCATTGGAAATTGGACCTGGTGATGAAGTCATCACAACACCATACAGCTTTTTTGCGACTGCGAGTTCCATTTCTCGAGCCGGTGCGACTCCGGTTTTCGTAGACATCGATCCGACCTCGTACAACATTGATACAGATCGAATAGAAGCGGCGATTACTCGTCGTACGCGTGCCATCATGCCGGTCCATTTGTTTGGACAGTGTGTCGATATGGACCCAATTTGGCGCATCGCGACACAGCATGGACTCGCGATTGTTGAAGATGCTGCTCAAGCAATCGGAGCATCTTATCATGGTCGCAAAGCAGGCGTTTTGGGATCGGTGGGATGTTTTAGTTTCTTCCCGACCAAAAATTTGGGTGGCGCTGGCGACGGTGGTTTAGTGACGACCGACGACAAAGATGTTGCAGCGCGACTGCGTCGACTGCGAGTTCACGGAGACATTGGTGGTTACACGCATGTCGATATCGGGATCAACAGTCGATTGGACGCATTGCAGGCAGCGGTCTTGTCCGTCAAATTACAACACCTCGACAGTTGGACAGAGGGTCGCCGTGAGAACGCTCGACATTACGAGGAATTGTTTGAGGAATTCTCGCTGACGGATCGAGTTGAACTTCCAACAGAGGTGACGGAGCAACATCACATTTACAACCAGTTCACGATCCGTATATCTGGTGGAATCCGCGACGAAGTCTTAAAACGGCTGCGTGAACGTCAGGTCGGTTGCTCGATTTACTATCCGAAACCGCTTCATCTTCAGGAATGTTTCTCTTCACTGGGCTATAAGGCTGGAGATTTTCCGGAAGCTGAACGTGCAGCGAATGAAACCATCGCCCTTCCGATTTTCCCGGAATTGGGTGCGGAACGTCAGCGGATTGTCGTGGGAGAGCTACATCACGTTCTCGCAGAAATCGACGCAGAAATGTTCCCCAGCGTTCGCCGAGCGGCCTGATCTGGCAGAATCTGCGGTCGATTCCATCGATTCAGCTCCCCGGACCCGAATTCTCATCACGACCGGCGCGATCTGCTGCCGATAACGTTTCTGGATGGCACCGCGTCATCATTCTCGTAATGCAGCTACTTCAAAAGAACACATTCCTGAGCTCCATCACTAAGCCACTCGGCTAGGAATCAGGTGACGTCAAAATTTCGTTTGAAGTTCAAGGTTGCATTAGTCACGGATTGAAACTGCAATTGGGGGGGATGGCAGGATGGTTCGCCTATCTTGGATCGCTTGTCTGTTAGCGATGTTGTGTGTATCGAGTCAAGTTTCGGCTGGTTGGCCGTTCTTTTCTGAGGACGGCTTGCGCCGAGGAACATCAGAGTATTACGAGGCGCATGCTGGCGATCCTCCGGGTGCTCGTCAGAAATATCGATACGGAAAACTGTGGCCTGTCCAGGCTCGTCCGGTTGGACCAAGTCAGACATTTGTTCACAAATATCACACGGCTCACTACTGGCCGCATCCTTACAAATGCCAGGATCGTGCTTCCGTTATGGCATTCATGGATCTGCAAGTTCGAAATGGTTGGCAATCTGCCACAACATTTTATGGCTACCACTTTGATGAGAAAACGAACGAGTTGAACAGTGCAGGGCGGCAGCATCTGTCGTGGTTGATGTCTCATGTCCCTGTTCAGCATCGACAAGCCTATGTCGTTGTTGCCGCAGACCCTGCGGCGAACAGCACTCGCATCTTGAGTGTTGAAAAAACCATCGCCTCAGCAGTTGGCAATCAACAAGCGATTCCTGTTCTTCCACGTGTGGCCGATCCGCTTGGACGCCCAGCACATGAAGTTCAGCACATCCTTGAGGGAGCCGCCAAAGGAGCATTGCCACCAGTTATTAAGTATGCAGGTGCAGCAGCCTCCGGAGGTTAACAGACCGAATTTTTTTGATGACATGAGTTACAGACCCTGGTTTCATTTCTTCGTGAAACCAGGGTGTTTCTGTCCTTGAATACATTCACGCATAACGTTTTCGGGCGAGTTTGCCACACGTCGCGGACTGCTCTTTTATGACATCGGAATTCACTTCAAAATCATCTGCTGATTCTCCTCAGCCAAACCCTCTTCAAGAGGATTTGGCGACCGGAGATGCTATCGATCTTTCTGAAGAGGTCTACGAACGCATTGTTCAACAAGTGCAGCAAATCTGTGAATCCGTTGCTCCTGAGCCTGAAGAACCTGTTAACGCAACCGCTGCTCAGGCTGTGATTGTGCAAGCAGAGACGATGCAAGCGGACAATGCTGTGCTGCGGGCGAAATCTTCCGCTGTCGATCATGTTCGTCCACCTCGGTCTCCGCAATCTCTGGATGAGGCTGAATTGAGTCTCAGTCAACTCTCCGACTTGATCCTCAAACTGATCTATCTCAACGGTTCACTGACTGGTTTCGAAGTTGCGAAGCAGATTCGATTACCATTTAGCGTTGTCGATGATGGACTCGCTTTTCTGAAGAAAGAACGTTGCCTGGAAGTGAATTCCGGTGAGTTGGCAGGCCGATTGAGCTACTGTTTTTTACTAACTGATTACGGTCGCAAGCGATCCAGAGAAGCATTTGATGAGTGTCGATATGTTGGCCCAGCACCTGTTTCTCTGGAAAGTTATCGGCAGCAGTGCTTGCGACAATCGACTCGCAATATCGGCCTCACCCCCACTGAAATTCGCCATGCGTTTCGTGATCTCGTTCTTGACGAGGCTCTCATTTCTCGAATGGGGCCAGCGATTCTGAGTGGTCAGTCAATCTTCCTGTTTGGTTCACCAGGAAATGGAAAAACCGTTCTTGCTAAGGCAATTGGAACGCTAATGAACGAGTGTGGTGGGGACATCTATGTACCATATTCAGTGACGGTAGATCGGCACATCGTCACTGTCTTCGACCCGAGTCTGCATCAGACAGTGACCGCAGTTCCAAACGATGTCAGTACCGCTGAAGTCCCTCCAACGCTTAGTGATGAGACGCAGGAATTCGATCAACGATGGCGACGAATTGCGCGACCGGTCGTGATGACAGGAGGAGAACTGAGCCTGGGAATGCTCGATTTGAAATATCATTCCAGCAGTGGATATTACACTGCTCCGCTGCATATGAAATCAAACGGAGGCGTCTTTTTATTGGATGATTTCGGACGTCAACTTGTTCCACCTGCTGAGCTTCTCAACCGGTGGATTCTGCCGCTCGAAGAACGTCATGACTACTTGACGCTTTCAACCGGGAAAAAATTTCTCGTCCCATTCGAGCAGTTGATTATTTTCTCGACGAACCTGTCACCAACAGACTTGGTTGACGATGCGTTTCTCAGGAGAATCCGCCACAAAATTCCGATTTCAGCTCCTTCAGAAAGCCAGTTTCGGGAAATTTTCCGAAAGTGCTGCGAGCAAAAAGGAGTGAGCTACGACGACTGGATGGTGACTCAACTCCTGAGAACGCACTACAACGAGCGGAGACTGCCGAAATCAAGCGATCCTCGCGATTTGCTTGACATCGTTCAGTCGATCTGCCGATTTAAAGAAGAGAAGTTTCATCTGAGTGAGGAACTTCTCACCGAAGCGTGGCAGGAATGTCACGGTGGGTTACAAAACAGTGGAATAGGAGAAGTCGGTTGATTCGCTCGACCTTTGGGAAAGCAGTTCTTCTTGGAATTTGCGCGGTGGGAGTATTCTCGTCCGGCTGTATTTCCGTTTCCGCACCTGGACTTTCAAAGAATTCTCGTAAGAAATCGAGCATTCAGCAAGTGTCATACGAGGACGAAATTGCAGAAGCTCCTGGTGATCCGAAGAACCCTGAACAGTTGAAGCTGGCCTATGCTCGCTGGATGGAAGAGATCAACGACGTCGTCGAAGCACGGAAGCATTACTCAGCTGTCACACGGACTGAGCCGGAGAATGTTGAGGCGATTTTGGGGCTGGCAAGGCTCGATCAAGTGACAGGGCAGTATGCTGAGGCGGAACAGAAATTCAAACGAGCCATCCGACTTTCTCCTGAATCTCCGATTGCCCAATATAGCCTGGGACAGTTCTACGCATCTCAGCAACGCTGGGATGAGTCGAGGGAACCCCTCACAGCAGCCATGCTTGCTGACCCGGAAAATACAACCTACCGATATCAATTGGCAGTCGCTCTTGTCCATACTGATGATATTTCCTCCGCACTCCCGCACTTCATTCGAACGATCGGTGATGCGGAAGGGCATTACAATGTTGGCCTCATTCTCCACGAAGAAGAACGGTACGACGAAGCAGAAAAACACTTCTTATTGGCTGTGACGAAAAAGCCGGAACTCGAACTCGCCCAGCAGTGGCTCGCTAAGTTACGGCAACAGAGAAAAGGGACGTCAGCTCACCAATCCCGAAATGCACAGCCAGCACAGATTGTGCCTGTCGGTCATCGTTCTTTTGAGCCAAGTCATTCGTTTTCAACAGATGCCCCGGGCCTCTCTGCACTCACGCCGCTCACTCGCTAACAAGCAGTCCGAGTGATGCGTTTCCATTGATGACGGCTCCAACTGCTCTGTGATTGCCACACCACTTGCTACTCAGGTGCGGCACCTTCATTCCAAAACAGACTCACGACCTCATTTTCTGTTTGTTTCGTCTGAAGAAAATGACTCACGGCGAGGTCAATATCTCCATCACTATCGAAGTCGCCAAGCGTCATCGCAGAATGGATCGGCACGCCACGCTCGATTGAATGTCGACTGAAGTTTCCGGGAGTCGTTTGTTCTAACCAAATGACAGAGTCGTAGTCAGAGTTCTTCTCACCCTGAAAGGCTTTGTGTGGTAACAAGGACGTCGAAACGATGTCCATATCTCCATCTCCATCAATATCTGCAGCCAATGCCCGGTGGACGCCAGGGAACTGCGTCAGTCGATGTTCTACAAAGTTGAGATCCCCGCGATTTTCCAGCCAGAGAATTCCGTGGTATGGTTTCACAATCGCGGAGTCGAAAGTGTCTCCGTTGGTATAAAGAATATCGAGATCATGATCTTGATCGAGATCGACGAGTTCGATTCCGCTTGATCCAAAAGAGGGATCTGGTGCCCGAAACAGTTCTACTTTCTGAAATCCATCGACCTTGTTGAGAAAGGCGACGACCTTTTCGTGCTCCTGGCTTATTAAAGCGATGAAGTCGACCCGACCATCTCCGTCGAGATCCGTTGTTGGAACGTGAATTGTCCCTGAACGGTCGTCGAGAATTGTTTTCTGGAACGTGATTGAAGATGGATCGTCGACAGCGAATCCTTGATTCATCAGAAGGTGAATTCCCCCTGTCGTGTGCCATCCGAATTCCGCGACAACAAGATCGTCATCGCCGTCTCCGTCAAAATCACTCACGCGGACATCCGCGACTCGGCCCACATTCTCGAGAAGATTCTCGACGACAGGGTTTGGAGTGCGGTAATCGCGAACCCAGACGACTTTTCCTTTGTTGTGATCTTCAGGCAGAAAGCTCCCCAAATCGGCAATAACAAGATCATCTTTGTTGTTTTGATCCAGATCGCACACACGCATCGCAACAGGATTCTGGCAAACCTCTGCAATGCTGAAGTCACTTTGACCATCAACTTTTATTTGCCCGGCGATTCCGCGACGCATGTCGCTGATAAAAAAAGACTCATCCTTTTCAGCGGACCAGTCGAGAAACGAGATCGCGGGGGAGTTGTCCTTGTCGACTTCCGCAGCAAAGTTTGAAATGACTTCGTGGCGAAAGCGAATCGGACTTGGCGTATCGCTCTCCGAAGCAATTGGAATGAGAAGTTTCTCTGGAGCATGAGTGCGGTAGTAGGCAATCACATCTGACTGAAGTGGCGGGAGAAGGTCGTTTCGATCAGAGACGAAGTAGAAGTTGTAACCTCGCTGAACTTCTTCAAACCACGCCGACTTCGGAAACGTGGCAGGGTCCGGAGTGATGTGACAGGCTCCGCAAAATTTTTCAATTTCCTC
>JAJDEL010000838.1 GCA_029259835.1 Planctomicrobium sp.
CTGCGATGACTTCTGAATTCACTGAAAACCGAACAAACGTTGAGTCAGAGGTCTCGGAATAATTCGCTACAGTCACATCAACCGAGGCTGGCTCTCCGATGCGAATCGGGGAATTTCTCACATGCGCATCAACGACTGCAAGATTCTTTGCAGACTTCGAGCTGAGATCAAGAATCGTCAACTGAGCTTCTTGCGAAAGCTGTCCCAGCCTTTCGTTGAGTTCATATGCGTCACTGGCCGAGACATCCCACTCGGAATCTGGCAAGTCTGTCCAAAAAATAACTTCGTTGACGTTTCCTGGAAACTCCTCGGCGAGTTTCAGTGCATACGTCAAAGTCTCGGCGATGTTTGCTGTCTGAAAAGTTGTTGTGAGTTGAGAGACTTCTTCGCGAAGAATTTCTGGTTCGTAAGTCGGAATGCTGATTCGCCTGGGATGGTCACTCGAACCATGCAGAAGTAATTGCCAGGAATCACCTTCTTTTGACTTTGAGAGGAAAGAGAAGATTTGCTGACGAGCATCGTCGAGACGAGATTTCCCGTTGATCGAAGCGGACATACTCATCGAGACATCAACGATGAGCAACCGGTGAACTGCCGATGGTTCATTGAACGCACCCAGGTTGTCTTCAACGGTTGGTTCTGCCGCGCTAAGGACGATCAATGCCAAGGTGATTACACGAAGTAGTAGATGTGCGACTGATTGAATTTGATACTGCGTTTGGTTTCGCTCAATGACAACTTTGAGAAACCTGGTCGCACCCCACTTTTCGACTCGTGGACGACGGCGAAGCAAAAAGTGAATCGCAATGGGGACGACGACGACGAGCAGTCCCCATAAAATTCCAGGATTTAAAAAAACGAAATTTGTCAATTGTTTGGAATTTTCGGGATGTTCCAGAGTGCTGTGTCGAACCCATTGTGCCTCCAGCAAGACTTCGAAACGCTCCCGTTCTTACCGTTAAGTGTGGATCATTTGGAAGCGATTTCGTTTTGATCTCTGGAGATCAAGTTTATGTGGAAGCAATCCTTCGTGGATTTCTTCTTGGTTACGTACTATAAACTAATGTTCATTGTGAGGCGCATCACACAAACAAAAGGGTACTTCGTGTCAATATATCGGGAACGTGTTTCAACAGCACTCGACTTACTTACGGTGGGGCTTGCTCCGTATGTCGAGGGGAAACTCCGAACGATTCACCGTGATAATTGGCAACGCGCTGCAAAAAACAGTTTTCGCGATGACCGGGGTCGGGTCAGTTCGGATGGAAAAACAATTCTCTGGGATGCACACTCACTACTCACTGTCATGTGGGATCAATGGAATTCTGTCTTTCGCCATGATCTCGGACATTACGAACGAAGCCTAGTGAGCGAACTGAGAGAATTTCGCAATCGGTGGGCTCACCAGCAGACGTTTGATTTTGATGATGCATTCCGCGTTCTGGATAGCGTCCATCGATTACTTGTTTCGATAAACGCTGAAAATGTGGCGGTGATTCAACGGGAAAAGGCAGACCTGCTGGAATCACACGTCGCCCAGGAAGTGAACAATCAGGTACAGAAAACAGCTTTCCAACGGAACAAGTGGTGGGTGATTGTGATCTACGCCATGTGTTGTGTTCTGATCATTATTCACGCAATCACATTCAACAATGAAGGAAGCATCACGCTCATTTCATTCGTTCTGCTCGTTTTTATCTATCTAATCTACCAGCAATTCAAAATGGAAGCGCCGCTGCTCTACGGGCCGCGAGAGTGTTCAAGATGCCACCGCATTGTCTACAGGAAGCCCTGTCCGTATTGCAAATCAGCTATCGAATCCTGACTCAGCAATCTCTCAACGCTGAGTGCCACTGCTGATTTGACCAGCAGTGTTTTCAAGGACCAGTCTGAAGATGGAGGTTGAAGTGGCCATATCGCCGCAACAACCTCTTATCCCTCAATCCCTCATAGATTCAATCAAACCGCGGGTTGATACAGAACTTCAGGTTCGGCACATCCTGGTAAGTATAAAACAAGTCCACCGTTTTCGTCATTGACTCGGACAACACCATCTGGGGCTCCACTTGCTGCCCGTTCTAAAATCACTTCCAGTGCATGAACAGCTGCGACAACTTGTCGATCTGCGGACAAATCGTTGTAGCTGAATCGTTGAATTTCGCTCAGGCGGTCTAGCTCAGTCTCTGCACTTCCACCATGCTTGACGTACGCAAGTTCGCGGGCGAAACGTTCAATGACTTCAATACCATACCCGCGCTGGGATCGTGCGCCCCACGGTTCGACAAACGTTCCGTTGTAATGGTTGTTGATCGATTGCTTCATTTCGAAAGGAGTTTTCTCCTCCACAGTCAATTCAACACCTCGCTTGCGGGAATGTCCATTCCAGATGCCGTTATCGAAACGAAACTGAACTTCCTGTTCGACATACCCTGGGAAGTTGTCCGGTGTCACCCACGAAGTATGGATGTCAAAGGCTGCCTCTCGACCATCGTCGTATTCATAAATGAGTCGTTGCTGGACACTGTCCCAGGTCGTTCCGTCCTTGTCGCCGACGAGTCCTCTCTGACCAGTTGCTGTGACCGTTTTAAGTTTTCCACCGAACGTGAAATCGATCAACTTGATGTAATGAACAGCAACATACGTTCCGGGATTGCGACCAGTAATCCATTCGGAAAATTGACTTCCCGAAATCAACTTGGGTTCCAGTAGAGTGCAGTAGCCAGTGTTGACATGCTGAAGAATGTTGTCGTGGACTAAAGTTCGCAGTTTCTTGTGATCCGGATCGAGCAGCTTATGGTAGACGACTTTACTCAGAACGTTGTTCTCTTTCGCAAGTTTTGCCAGTTCGTCGACTTGATGTAAATCAAGCACAGACGGTTTCTCCACGAGAAGATGCTTGCCAGCCTTCAAGACCTCTTTGGCAACTTCGTAGTGCCGATCATCCGGCGTTGCAACGCAAACGAAGTCGAGCTCTGATTGCTTCAACAATTCCTGAACAGAATCTTCTCCGGTCGAACTCACGAAGTTTTTCATGCCATCCGGCGCAATGTCTCGGTAGGCTTCCGCGCGCGTTCCGGTCCGTGTTGCAACGGCAGTCAGCTGAACATCAACATCGCCGAACCTTCGGTCAAACAACCCTTCGTGATGGGCGTTTTCAAAAAATGGACGGTATGTCTCGTCAAAGATCATCCCCATCCCGACCATGCTGCCACGCAATTGTTTTTGGCTCATCTCTGCACTCGTTGTTAAATCGTTTACTCGATGACAATGACCATTTGTCTTGTCTTTATTTTTTCATGGGTTGCTACTGTGTCACGTAACGCCATCTTGTTAAAAAAGCGAATTGCAACCACCGTAATGAGAAAGATGGAGGAGAATAACACTTCGGTCAATTGAAGTGAAATGGAACACGGAGAAATCATGTTGAAGCGGAAGGCAAAATGCGCTCACTCACTTGACTCAATTGTGTGATGAGCGCTTCACGGCAATCTTGGATTGTTTGTCCGTGTGCATACACCGTACAAATCGGGTCGCCCTTTTCGAATTCCGTTCCGGTGTTTGGAATATCCGCAACCGTAGGAAATTCCGTGTAGTCTTTGATTTCTGCTGAAAGGTCTGCCGTCGAACTGAACTCTTCTGGACTATAGAGGATAGCTTTGCCAAGCAACGGAGCCTCGATATTCGGCGACCAGGAGGCATGGGCATCTGTTTCAGCAAAACATCGAACGTGGCCTTCAATGAGTGCGAGTCCCGTCGAAAATTCGAGGAGTTCCAGAGACGCCGGATAGCGTGGATTCACTTCGATCGCGAAAATTCTTTCGTCGTCAGTGACGATGAAGTCAACACCGAAAACACCTTTCATTTCCGCTTTCCACTTCAGCACGTTCCCGACACGGCGCATTTTGTGTTCGACTTCAACAGAAAGTGTCGTCGGCCCGATATTTCCACACCATTGGTATTCTGCCGCATTGCATTCTTTCAAACCGATGAGTTGTTGAGTGACACCCACAAACCGAACGTCACCTACATCTTTCGAGGCCAGGTAAACTCCAGAGTAGGAAGTCCCCTCGATGCGTTTCTGGAATCCGTGAGGCTCCAGTAGAACAGGAGAACTCGTTGCGTTTTCATCCCATGTCGTGATCCCTCGTCCGCCGCTTCCGAAAAGAGGACGTAAAATCCAGGTTCCATCAGTTGGAGGAGGATGATCCGCAACACGCCATTCCGGGGCTTCAACTTGTGCGATTCTCCATGAATCGACAAGACCTTCAGCATTGCGCGCGAGGGCAACATTTTCAGCAGTGTTACCCATCAGGTCATGAAATTCGTTTGCCGCTTTGAGTACGTCTGGCTGATTTTCGAGACCGCCGGTGTACAAAATTGGAAGCCGTGGAATTGCTTTCAGAGCATCGATTAACCCTTCCGGGTAGTTCTCAACACTTCTCGCAATCGCGTTCGCTTGCAAGTCAGAATCGGCGAACATGTCAAGACACAGCGGTTTCAACCCTGCTCGCAGGGCTGAAAACGCAGCAGCACGCGCGCTGGCACCAATAATGAGCAGGTTCGGTCCTGTTCCGTTCAACTTTCTGGCCTGAAAAACATTGAATAAGAAGAAATGAATAAGACACCAAGGTAGTTTGAACCCCAACGAATTCACATTCACAAATCTTGAGGAAGATCAGATTTTCTAAAAATGACCAGTTACAAGCATTCCACAGTGACGGATGCTAAAATCGTTATAAGCGGGCCGGAACTGGATCACCTCATCAACGCGTTCAAAGAGGAATAAAAAGCATGTCAGCGGAAGCACGTTTAGTGGAATTAGGACTTGAACTCCCCCCAATCCCGAAACCGGGTGGAACTTACAAACCGGTTGTTCAGATCGGGAATCTCATTTATGTCTCTGGCCACGGACCTGTACTTCCGGACAAGAGTCTCATTAAGGGGAAAGTTGGGGACACAATGACAGGAGAAGAAGCCAATCACGCTGCACGAGTGACCGGACTGGCAATTCTCGCAACATTGAAGAACTACCTCGGAAGTCTCGATAAAGTTGTCCGTACGATCAAATTGCTCGGGATGGTCAATTCTACACCTGACTTTGAAACACATCCGGCAGTCATCAACGGTTGTAGTGACCTCTTCCGCGAAGTTTTCGGCGAAGACGGAGTCGGCGCTCGAAGTGCAGTTGGCATGGGATCGCTGCCTGGTCAAATTGCCGTTGAAATCGAAGTGATTTTTGAAATTGAAGAGTAAGCTGGTCAATTGACTTGGTTTGCCGCGCATCTCAAATGTGCGGCAAACCTCTTTCTTGAATCTTTCAAGCAAATCGATCCGTTTGAAAATTGAGAATGAACAGATGACTTCCCAGACAACTGAACAGTACACCGTTCTTGCCCGTCGTTTTCGTCCGCAGTCTTTTGATGATGTCGTTGGTCAAGAGCACGTTGGACAGGCAATTCGAAACGCGATTCGAAGTCATCGCGTCGCGCATGCGTATCTGTTTACTGGTGCGCGCGGAGTCGGGAAAACTTCAACTGCCCGAATTTTTGCAAAAGCTCTGAATTGCCCGCAGACACAAGATGGAGTTCCGTGCAACACATGCGAGTTGTGTGAAAGCGTCGGCGAAGGGCGGGACGTTGACGTTCTGGAAATCGATGGCGCATCAAACCGCGGCATCGACGACATTCGTCAACTACGAGCAAACGTCAATGTGCGATCAATGCGGTCGCCGTACAAAGTTTACATCATTGATGAAGTCCACATGCTCACCAAGGAAGCCTTCAACGCGTTGCTGAAAACACTTGAAGAACCTCCTAAGAATGTCAAATTCATCTTCTGCACAACAGAACCGAATAAGGTTCCAGATACGATTCTTTCCCGTTGTCAGCGATTTGATTTCGGAACGATTGCCCAAGAAAGTATCTCCGCGCGGCTCAAGCAAATTGCTGAAGCAGAAGATCGAGTCGTCGATGATGTTGCCATCGAATTGATTGCCCGTCGCGCGGCTGGATCGATGCGTGACAGCCAATCGTTGTTTGATCAATTACTCGCTTTCGGTGGTGAACAGATTTCTGCGGAAGATGTTCATCAATTATTGGGCACGGCATCCGATGACCGACTTATTGAGATTGTGGATTCGTTGATCAATCGTGAGCAAGCTGCAGCGCTCAACGCGATTGATGATGCTTTGCTCCACGGAGTACAACTTGGCAGTTTCAGCGACCAACTTCTGGCTTACTTTCGCGATCTCCTTGTCACTGCGGCAGGTGCAACGACTGTTTCTTTGAATGGGGTTTCAGAATCGAGCCGTCCGAGATTGCAGGAGCAAGCGGAAAAATGGGGGATGCAAACCATCTCTGCCGCGATGCAGATACTGGCAGAAACGAAGTCCCGGATGATGCGAGTCAACTACGGTCGCGCGCTCGTCGAATTAGCAATCGTTCGAATCTCTTTACTGGAAGATCTCAGCCAGATTGCCAACCTCGCTCAGGCTGTCGCCTCCGGTCAAGCGGTTTCGGCACCAGTTCCAGCTTCGCAACCAGCCCCGACGAGGGCGCAGCAAGCATCAACAGAACAAAAAAAAAACGACCTGACCGCCCCTAGTGTCGAAAATGACGGTCCGTCCACGCCTGAACCACCATCTTTGCCGGTTCAAACCTTTGACTTCCAAGAATCTGATCTTCCTGTTTTTTGGTCGCAACTCCTTACCTCACTACCAGATACGATCTCCAGCCACCTTCGCAACTCAACACGACAAGCAATTTCTGGGCCAAATCTTCTGGAAATCGAGTTCCCTAAGAGCTATCTTTTCAGTAAAAGCTATTGCGAGAGAGCAGAGCCACTCAAAAAACTGGTTGAAGTTGCGAGTAAAATGGCGAGCCAGCCAATTGATTGCTCCTTCAAAATCGATGAGTTAAGTAAAGTAAAGAAGCCGCAACCGACGAAACCTGTCGCACCAGTCGTTGAACGAAGAAGTCCTTCCAGCCTTGATAAGGACAGCTTCGTCCAAAACGCAGTCGCGATATTTGGCGGACAGGTTGTCGATGTACGACCTGTTTTCAACAAGATTCAGTCAATGAACATCGAAGACGAAAACTCCGAGGAATAAGCGATATGCTCAAAGGCCTTTCAAATCTTGCCAGTCTCATGGCGAACGCTGGTGAACTGAAGTCGAAAGCGGCTGAAATGCAGGAACGCATGGCTGCGATTCGAGTCGAAGGCATCGCCGGGGGAGGGATGGTGAAAGTCGAAGCGAATGGTCAGCAAAAAATTCTTTCCATCAATGTGGAAGATTCCCTTCTCGCAACAAACGATAAGGAAATGCTGGAAGACTTGCTGCTTTCGGCAACGAACCAAGCTCTCGATCTAGCAAAGCAGGCAGCGGCGAGTGAAATGTCTACACTGGCTGGGGGACTGGGTATCCCTGGGCTTGACGAAGCGCTCTCAAAATTCGGGGCAGACGGATCCACCGAATGATCAAATTCTCTGGGAAAGGATCTCCCATCGAAACGTAGCGAAATACCATTATCCGGTTGATTTCGCATATGCAACTGATTGCACTTCACGAGTAACAGGGAAGTAGAACCAGGAATGGCTTCACGACAGTATCACGTAGAGCAGCACCCTTTTGGCGCCGCAGTTGGACGGCTCGTCGAGCAGTTTGCATCGTTGCCTGGGATCGGTCGTAAATCTGCGGAACGTCTCGCCAATCACATTTTAAGTTGCAAAGAGTCAGAAGCACTATTGCTGGCGGACGCGATTCGTGAGGTGAAAGAATCAATTCGTCGCTGCGATGTGTGCAACAACTTAACGGACAGCGAACTTTGTCCAATTTGCAGTGATACCCGTCGGGACCGCACGGTTGTGTGCGTCGTGGAGCAACCGAAAGATGTCAGTGCTCTCGAAGCAGCCGCAGCATTCCACGGAACCTACCATGTTCTTGGCGGAAGGATTGCTCCACTCGAAGGGATTGGTCCCGAAAACCTGACGATTGGCAAGCTGGTTCAGCGTGTCAAGAAAGAAGGTGTCAAAGAATTGATTATGGCGACAAACCCGACACTTGAAGGGGATGGAACGGCTTTGTTCATCACTAACCTTCTGGAAGAGCTTCCTGTCGAAATCACTCGACTTGCTCGCGGGATTGCGACAGGAAGCGTGCTAGAATTTGCAAATAAAGAGATGTTGGCCGATGCTCTGCGCGGTCGACAAGAGTTTTAGATTGATTCACTTTGCGTCAATTTCAAGGCGACACCTCAACAACTTCATAGAGAACGACGTGACCGATTGTGGTCCATCAGATTCCTGATGTTTTCAAACGACTGATCATGCACTTAAATTTTTCACAACAAATGAAAATGAGCCAGCAAATGAAGCTGGCTCCGCGCATGATTCAGTCCATGGAGATTCTGCAACTTCCACTTGCAGCGCTGCAAGAGAGGATCGATCAGGAACTCGCAGAAAACGTTGTCCTGGAGCAACTCACCAAACAGGACGAGAAGTCGAGTTCCGTAGAAGAAGCTCCTGCTGCAGAACCGCAGCAGGAAATCGAAAAACGAGAACTCGGCGACGACGATGGAAACAATGCGTCCGATTTTGAGCGGCTCGTCGAAATCTCTCAGGAATGGCCCGACGACAACTACACATCCGGCTCGAAGCCTTCCAGCAATCGCATTCAAGACGACATGGACCGTCAGCATGATGTTATGGCGAATGCGATTAACCGTCCGCAGACTCTCCATGAACATCTGATCGAACAGTTTCATTGCGATTCTCCAAATCGACTCAAAGGCTTCGGCGATTATCTGATTCACAATCTGGACGCGAATGGTCGACTGCAAAGCTCATTGCCTGAACTGAGTCAGGTCTACGGAGCACACATTTCACTCGAAGACGCAGAAGAAGCTCTCAAGATCATTCAAAGTCTCGATCCACCAGGAGTCGGTGCGCGAGACCTGAAAGAATGTTTGCTGCTGCAAATTACGCCAACATCTCCGCTCCGAGATATCATGATCACGCTGATCTCCGGTCATCTCGACGACATGCTGCAAAATCGGTTGCCACTCATCGAACGCAAAACCGGCTACTCAATGGACGCGATCAAATCTGGAATGGAGCAGATGCGGACGCTCAATCCATTCCCTGGCCATGGTTTTGATAACCCGGAAGTTCAAACTGTCACGCCTGATTTACGTGTCGTCAAAGACGAAAAAGGGAAGTACGTCATCGAATTGATCGACGAATACATTCCGGAATTACGCATCAATCGCCGTTATATTCGCATGTTAGAAGATAACCCCGACGAGGCGACTAAGGAGTTCATCAAGCGGAAAGTTGAATCGGCGAAATGGCTGATTGATTCCATCGAACAGAGATACAACACACTCCGAAAAGTTGCGCAGACGATCGTGAATGAGCAAACAGATTTCCTGAACAATGGCCCAGAACATATTCGGCCTCTCAAAATGCAGGATGTCGCCGATGTTGTCGGTGTGCATGTGACAACCGTCTCACGAGCAGTCGACGACAAATACGTCGCAACTCCGCGTGGAATTTTTCCACTCAAACGATTCTTCGGAGGCGGAACGAAAACCGCCGATGGCGAAGACGTCGCCTGGGAGAACATTCGGCTCAAGCTCAAGGATATTGTCAACGACGAAGACAAAGCCAAACCACTCAGCGACGACGCTCTCGTTACAGAACTCGCCAAACATGGAATCCAGTTGGCCCGACGAACTGTCACGAAATACCGCAAAGCCATGAGCATCCCCTCATCTCGTCAACGACGAGAGTATTGACCGTTCTCAGTTCCCAGCGGTCGGTTGATGATCCAGCTCTGGTGTTTCTTTCTCGTTCTACGCAGAAGGAAAATTCTCCCATTCGCTGCGGACTTTTCTTAAGCCTTCGGAGCAGAGTTCGAATTCATCACTGAGCCGCCTGAGAACAGTGTGTTGTTCGTCCTGTGGTCGTTTCAGTAATTGGCTGGCGAGATAGTACGAGTGCTTTCCTTGCCGTTGGTAGTCGATCATCGCATCTTTTCGATCCATGCTTTTCAGACGTTTCAGTGCTTCCGGATAGACCCCTGTCCAGAAGAGCGTGAAGTCGCCGATGTGGCGATGAATCTCGGCTTTGGGTTTGTTAAGACAATGTTCGGCTTCCATCATCATTCCAGCAACTTCTTCAAGCCGCTGACCCACAACATTTCGAACCTTAAAGATCGCTTCGAGGCGAGTGAAGCGGACGAGCAGGTCCGCGAGATAATCGATCAATGGAGGATCTGCCACTCCGAAGTCGACTTGAAATGTCTGCTCGGTCAGCGCGGCAAATAAATTCTTCAGCTGATTCTTCCCAGTCAAAATATGGGACATCAGGAACCTCCTTTATGTTGTTTGGCTCACGGATCAAACAGATACCTGCCAAAAACATGGCAGACGTTCTAAGGATTTGTTCCGAGGCATCTTCAAATCGATACGATCTCCCGTTCGTGCTTGAAATTCAGTGGTGCAGAGTCAAAATTGCGGTTTCGTCGTTACCACGTTTTTGCGTCACAGCCAAGATCAACCGCAGCAGAT
>JAJDEL010000839.1 GCA_029259835.1 Planctomicrobium sp.
AGGACCTCTTCTGATTTATGCAGGACGTAGCCGGACATTGGTGAAAGAGATTCTGTAGAAGAACCGGTGTGTAAATCAATATAGTAGTCGGCGGATCGGATGAGTTCGCTCAGCGCGACTGCCGTGAGTTCAGTGACAGAACCATCCTTGCGACCGGGGCAAGTTCGCGCCAGGTCCAATCCATCTTCAGCAGTTCTGGCGCCATTGAGAAATGCGGCTTGATTGACGATGGGAACAAGGGTCAGACGACCGGATAGAGTTTTCGAATCAACAAGCTTAGAGAGTTTGCGAATCGCCGCCATTGGGGTGAATTCGTTTCCGTGGACGCCTCCGGTGATAAGCAAATGCGGTCCGGGACTTGTTCCTTTGATTTCGATTGTCCGTAGTCGGATTGCATCAGTCATCAATATGTTTCGTTAATTGTTTCAGGAGCAGTTCGGCAATCAGACGATGCCCTTGATCGTTCGGATGGATTCCATCGAGGAGTAAATCATCGACTGCTTGCTGCGGTTGTTTGTTATGCTCTTGAAATTGACGGTAGACGTCAATCAACGGGATGTCGTTCTGCTTTGCAATTCGCCGTACGGCGTTGGCGTACTCACTGAGCAAGACGTTGAAGCCATCGAGTTGGTCCAGCTGATAGGGCGGTGATCCGTAAAGTTTTTTAAGTTTGGAAGTCCAGCGGCACGGATTCGGTGTCATGAGAATGATTTTCGAATCTTGTGATTTGAGAGTCGTCACAAAATGCGTGAGGTTCTCTTCGTATTGATCGAGACGAACTCTCGGAACTGTCGCAGGTGGCTGCTTCCAAACATCTATCGCCGCATCATTGATTCCGAATTGGATGATAACGATATCCGGGTGATGAGCGAGGACATCTTTCTGAAATCGCTTGCGTGCCTGATTCGTGTTGTTCCCACCGACTCCGGAGTTGATGATCTTCGCATCAACTCCTTTCGTCGGAAGTTTATCTTTGAGAAGTCGCGAAAAGACTTTCAATTCCCCTCGGGAAGCCGTTGTTGAATCGCCAAATGCAACAATCAGGGTCTCGCCAGCGAGCAACGAATTGAGTGACAACCAGATTAAGGAAACAAAAACAAGGACCGAAAGTTGCGGCCGTTTTCGCGTCTTTGTTGGCGTTCTCATTGCTTCATCGCGGCTGGATCGCTGAAATTTCAGTTGGGGTACGGAGGTGTTGAGAAATGGCGTGGGTTAGAATTCCGCATTGTACCTCTGAGTCATTTTGACTCTGATATTCGCGGTCGCATCTTGAATTTCTTTCGCATTACTGAATCGTACTTTGCTGGCAGCACCTTGTTCCTCACGCTTGACCTGCGTTTTGATGCTCGTGGCAGATCGATAGTCGCCATAATAATTGTTGTTGTAGTTGTTCGTCGTATAGACACTTGATTTTCTGATGCCGGTATTGACGTTTGCCTCTCCTTGTGTCACTGCGGTCCCGCGTAAAGTTTCGGCAATTGAGAGACCATAATCGACGAGTTCTACGTCAACATTCAGGATCGGGAGTTCATTAATTCGCTTCCCGTATCGCTGCATGTATGTCGAGGCGAAGTTCTTTCTGGCGTCTCGATTCGTTTTGAATTCGTGCTGCAGGTCATCGAGCAACGTTGACACAGATTTGAAATATTTTTGAGAGGCCTCAACAACCTTCTTCGCATCGTCTTCAGCAGCAGGTTCTGCATCTGCGAGTTGACTGAAGTTCGAACTTGGAAGTTCAAGAAGACTCATGACCTTTCGAAGATCAGAATTTGAGAGGTCTCCGTTCAGGTGTAAGCTGTTTTGGCTCTGAGAAAACGACCACTTGTTCAGATCTTCAAATGCAACACCATATTTTTCAAGAACTTCAACAATCGCACCCTTTGCTTTGCTGCCAAGCTCGGCAGGATCTTTCCCGAAATCGACTGTCAGGTTTCCATGAATTTTGGAGTCAACCGTAATGGAGAGTCGCACGCCTTGAATGCTGGAAAGGACGTTTTCCCATTTTGCAATGTCGTCTGCTTTTCCTTTTAACGATTCGGCTTGTTCGAGTCCGTCTTTCAATTGATGCGGAACGGCAGCGCCGCTCAAGTCGAGTGCGACAACAATTTGAGCGCCACCACTGAGTTCATTAAGTGATTCACTGAGGTAGCCCGTTTTTCCGAGACCAGGATTAGAAGTTGCAGCCCAGCGGGAAACAAGTTGACGATTCGCAGGCGCCATCACACCCAGCATCCCAGAAGTGAATTGGACGAAGTAAGCATCGCTCGGACTCCAGACTGCGGAAAGACCACCGAGTTCATCAACATAGCCGCCTTCTGCTCTGGCGATTGCTCTCGCAGAGATTGGTTCGACGAGACTCATTACCGCGAGTTCCCACGCTTGTTCAAATTGTCGGTTTGGATTCATTTGCGAGGCAATCACAATTCGATTTGCTTCTGGTGGAAGAATGAATGGGGTATTAACATACGCGGCTTCGTTTTTGCTGGACCAGTTCTCGGATTTCCCCAGCGGGCTGTTTCGTAAACCGTCTGCGTCAATCGCAATCAATGCGTTTGCCGTTGCCGGGACTTTTGAAATGAGCGAAGGGAATGTTTCATCTGCGTTCGCCGAGGAAACAGGCGTCGCCAAACTGAGCCCTAGCACAATGAGCGGAAGAGACAGTCTAAGTTTTCGGCAGAAAGTGTGAATTCTGGAGAAGACCATTACGTTGCTTTCAGTTGAACTCTTTGAAGTAATCATGAGAATGATTTCGAGACGAAATATTGATGAGCAATTATCGTAAAGTTTGCATCAAGAAATGATCAAGTCACTTCCCCTGTGTTTTTGTTGCTTGCAGCAGAGAAATGAAAAGATCGTCGGCAAGTTTTGATTATTCGGCAGGCATTCCGAGAGTAAATACGAGAAGGCATGTAATCGACAGCATAGCGAAACTGACCAGCCGCATTGACCTTCGAGGTAATTCCCTGAGTTGCCAGGCCACGACGAACGCGACGGCGCATTGCAGTGTATAAAATAATGCGAATGCTCGTGACGCATAGGCAATAATTCCATTCACGTTTGTCTCCCATGTCAGCACGACTGTGATCATGAGAATCAGCAGGTATGCATATCGCATTGGCAGGCGGTGGTGTGTGATCTCTTCGATTAACCCGCCTGCTCCCGCATTGTCGGCAACGGCCGCGCTGAACTGACTTCCGATTGCGGCAATTGTGATGAGTAGAGGCAACACCACTGCGATTGGCTTCGTCATCTCGATGATCGCAGTGACATCTTCGCCGAGGTCCTTCTCAAACAACACAGTCACCAATGCGATAAATACAAGATAGATCCCTGCCGAGATCAACTGGGCACTTCGCATTGTCGAGATACGTTCTTCAGCGGAATGCTCCTCACCCAGATAGCGGGATGTTTCGAACCCTTGAACCACGATCAACAGACCAAGAAGGATACGCAGATCCTGAAAATTAATTTCAGAAGAAACGTTCGGCAAACTCCACTGACCTCGAATGAAAATCTGAGTATTGTGAGCCAGTAGAGCCAGCAGCAACCCGCCGATCATTCCTAGCTTGAGTGCCACGGCGTATTTTTCAAGACGTTCGAGCATCCCTAAGCCTCGCCACATTCCAAACCCACCAATGATGACGAGCAAGATTGTGGTCACGAGGCGAACGACCACTTCATTGGAAATGCCGATGATATTCGCCAGAAAAGCAGCCAGGAGTTGGAGATAGTAAGTCACCGAAATGAAGTACGCTCCTGCAAGGACGATCCGCGAGAGAAACGCAATTTTTTGCGCAGGACCGTTACCGGAATTTTCTATCGGTTCGAAGTAGCGAATGTTGAAACGGATTGCGCCTCCGACCGCGAAAGAAAGAGCTAGAAGTCCTGCCATGCTAAAAATAGCGTAGTACCCCACCGCGCTGCTCAACAGAGGAGCACAGACCAGAAATCCACTCCCCATGATCGATGCCAGCGGAGTCACGGTTGCGTTCCAACTTGATGAACGACTCAATCGCCGAGAAAACGCCAAATACCCGGCAAGCAAGACCGCAACAACAATGACAACAGGATCTAGCATCGATTAAGAGAATCTCTGGAAAGGAAAATCAACTGGCAGAATTGCCTACTCCTCAAGCCAATTACTTCTCATGTGGGTAAACATTGACCCAGTCCTGCTTCATATCCACGACTGTCCAGCCACGTTTTTTGGCTTCGTCCAGACCTTTGTCAAGTTTGCCGATATGTGACTTGCGGTCGTACGCCCATTCGCGTTTCGCATCAGTGTGATGAACATAAAGACAGAACCGGAGGCCGTCGCCTGCGGCAGTCCATTGAAGCATTTGCAGATCACCATCCGAATTCCCGAATGCGGCGATCGGTCGACGTCCGATGAACTTGTTGATTGCAATTGGCTTGCCTTCTTTGTCGTCAATAAAATCGATCTCTGGAAGCCGGACGATCACCGGCTGACCATTTCTCATTTCGAATTTCGTTTTGATGCTACTGCCGATCACTTGCTCAGGCGGGATTCCATAGACATCCTCGGCAAAGACCCGCATGAATTCGATTCCACCTCCGGAAGTGATGTAAGTTTTGAAGTCATTAGCTCGAAGATAATTCAACAACTCCCACATTGGCTGATAAATTAATTTCTGATAAGGACGTTTGAATCGAGGATGACGTGCTGTCTGAAGCCACTCTTTCACCTTCACGGCGAATTCGTCCGTCGTCATCCCTGCATGAGATGCCATTAACAATTCCAGAAGACCTTTCTCCCCACTCCCTGCGAGAGTGCGCATGTCATCTTCCAAGGCGGCCTTGAATGGTTGCTTTGTTTTCCACTCAGAGTGTTGCGGAGCAAGCTGCTTAACCCGATCAATTGCAAACTGCAATTGGAAATAGATCGGTTGTTCCGACCAGAGACAACCATCATTGTCGAACGTGGCGATCCGCTCAGCCGGTGGAACATAGTCGGGGCCGTTTTCATCAGTGACCCGCTTTACAAACTCAATGATTGAAGACTTCGCCGGTCCATCGTTCCACGATGGAAGCGGCTC
>JAJDEL010000840.1 GCA_029259835.1 Planctomicrobium sp.
TCGTCGATGTTCAATTGGTCGGCAACTGTCTTGGCGGTGATCTCGTTGTCACCAGTCAGCATGGCGACTTTGAGGCCTAAATTGTTCAGCATACGCACCGCATCCGGCGTCGACTTCTTGATCGGATCGGTGACAGCTAGCAATCCAGTCAGCTTCAGGTCAACAGCCACCAGAATGACTGTGCTCCCTTGGGCGCGAAACACATCTGCCTGAGCCTTCGCTTCATCCACCCCAGAGACTCCTGCCTCTTTCAGCAGTGATGGTTTGCCAATGAGGATATTGTGATTCGCGACCGTGCCACGTACTCCACCTCCGGTGATCGAATCAAACTCTTCCACATCTGGAATCGTCATCTCTCGGTCCTTTGCTTCGCGAACGACAGCTTCAGCAAGTGGATGTTCACTTCGCTGCTCGACAGCAGATGCGAGCGAGAGCAATTCGGATTCCTCGATCCCGGTTAACCTGACGATGTCGGTCAACCGGGGCCGACCTTCGGTCAGTGTGCCGGTTTTATCAACGATGAGGTAATTGACCGCTTCCAGTGTTTCCAGTGATTCGGCATCTTTGATGAGAACACCCTCCTGCGCTCCGCGACCGACTCCGACCATGATCGACATCGGTGTTGCCAGCCCCAATGCACACGGGCACGCAATGATAAGCACTGCCACGGAGTTGACAAGTGCGTAGGCAAGTCGCGATTCCGCCGGGCCAAGCCATGCCCAGAGGGCAAAAGTGATGATAGCAATCGCGATGACTGCGGGAACAAAGTAGCCGGAAACGGTGTCTGCGATTCGTTGTATTGGTGCACGACTACGCTGAGCGTTTGCGACCATGTCGACGATTCGCGAGAGCGTTGTTTCGCTGCCGACTTTTTCGGCAAGCATTTCAAATGAACCGGTTTGATTGACCGTCCCTCCTATCACGGAATCGCCTTCGACCTTCTTGGCTGGAACTGGTTCGCCGGTGATCATCGATTCGTCAATACTGCTGCTGCCGCTGAGGAGTCTGCCATCGACGGGCACTTTATCGCCAGGTACGATTCGCAATGTGTCGCCTGTTTCGACTTCTTCCAGCGGGACGATTGTTTCCTCTCCGTTGCGGATCAGACGTGCTGTTTCAGGAGTGAGCGACATCAACGCGCGAATGGCTCCGCTCGTCTGCTTTCTGGCTCGCAGTTCGAGAACCTGTCCCAGTAAGACCAACGCGGTAATCATCGCGGCGGCTTCAAAGTAGACCGGAATCGTTCCATGTTCCTGAAACGAAGCCGGGAGGAAATCTGGAAACATCATAGCAAAGATACTGAACAGATACGCCGCACCCGTTCCCATGGCGATCAGTGTGAACATATTTAGATGGCCTGTTTGCAACGACTTTGCGCCACGCACAAAGAACGGCCAGCCTCCCCACAGCACGACTGGTGTGGAGAGAATCAATTGAATCCACATCGAAACCGAACTCCCGATCCAGCGATCGACCGGGATTCCGACCATGGGAGCCATCGCCAACAGAAGCACAGGGACCGCCAGGGAAATTGAAACTCGAAATCGCAGCGTCATCGACGCAAGTTCCGAGTCTCCTTCTTCTTCCACCGCGACCGACTTCGGTTCAAGGTCCATGCCGCAGATCGGACAGGAACCCGGCTGATCCTGCTCCACTTCCGAGTGCATGGGGCAGGTGTAGATCGTCTTGCTTGTCGCGACTTCTTTGAACGCTGGATTTCGCTCCAGTGCCATCCCACACTTCGGGCAATCGCCAGGACCATCACTTTCAATCCCAGGGCACATCGGGCAAATGTATTTCGCTGCAATCGAGGCTTTCGCATGTTGATCTGGCGTGTCACCACCACAGCACGAATGTGATTCGTCCTTGTCTGAGGCATTTGCCTTCTCCTCAGCGTGACCAGAACCGGACTTCTCAAACTTCTGCTGGCAATTTTCGCTGCAAAAGTAGAACGTTTCGTCATTCTTTTGAGACGACAACGCCGTTGTCTCATCAACGGTCATTCCGCAAATCGGATCAATTGCCATGTCGTCACCTGTTTCTTTGTCTGTTGTGGTGCTACATCGGAACGAAATTATTATTGACTCAGAGTGAATGTCGCTTGAAATCTGTTGTCAGTGTATCCAAAAGCACCCCTGCTGCGAATTACAGTAGGGGTGCGGTCAGTTCATCTTCCATGTGCTGGACACGGAAACTTGTTCAAACGAAAACGTTAGCGTAGCGGAGCGAATCCACGTGTGGCTGCTTTATTTTTCGCTTGAGACTTAGCATACAAAGCATCGAGCTTCGTTAAGTAAGTTTTAGGGTCTGCTTGAATTTTCTTCGAGCAAGGAGGGCAACAGATGTAGACGATTTGTCCGTTGACGATGGTCCATTTGGGGTTTTTTGGCAACGGTTTTTCCATCACGGGACATTCTCCTTGTGCCTTGGCGAAGTTGGCATGGATTGTCCCCCAGTGTTCGCGACTGACTTGACCAGTCGTGCAACCATTGCAGCAGAGAAACAATTCTTCTTGACCGATTTTGATTTTCAGTGGCGTTCCCATCCCGCCCAGTTTCTTGCCGGAGACAGGACAGATTTTTTGTGCCGCGACTTTCAGTTGATCACGTTTTGTCAATTTTGAATGACCGTGAGCATGGTTGTGACCTTCATCTGCTGAGGCGGATTGACTGAGTGTCACTAACATCGTGACGGCAACCAGAGTTGTGAGAGTAGTTTTCCAGAGTTTCATGGTTTCGTTCCTTTCGAAAAAACGATCTTCCTTGTTGTTGCAGCGTGACACATGCCCAACTGCAATGAAGTTTTTTTAATGAGTACAGAATTCAGTGCGATTGATTTTGTACGTTACCTGCAACTTTGACAGCTTCCACCGGATGATTGTTTAGGGGAGACACTCCTACCAGAAGAGACACTCCCTCCAGTGGAGACACTCTCATCAAAGGTGGCAATCTCACCAGAATAGACTGGTGAAAGGACTTGTTGTTGACGCGCACCTTGACAGCCAGTCAGAACACCAACCGCGAGGAGCATCACGAACAGCAGTAAGTAATTTCTGATCATTATCGATTCCTTTCGATTCTTCTTTCTAAATTGATTTTCAGCGAATACGTCAGTTCATGCCGCTGAAGTGAAGTTGGAAGATTCCGAATCGTCCGAAATCTTCGGGAGTTCAAATGTGTCGAGACCTGAATTGATGCGAAATTCTCGATACGCACAGTACAGGGTCGGCACGATGAATGAGGTAAACGGTTCGACCAACATGCCGCCGAATACAGGTAATGCCATTGCACGTGCCACGTCGGCTCCGCGACCTGTTGAGAGTAGCACCGGAAGCAACGCAACCAGTGTCGTGATGGTGGTCATCAGACAAGGCCGAACCCGTTTCAATCCGGCATCAAAAATCGCATTTCGTAAATCATCGATACTGCCAATGTGGCGTTTTTTAAGTGTTTGGCTGATGTACGTCGCGATGACGACTCCATCATCGACCGCCACTCCGAACAGAGCGATGAACCCGACCCAAATAGCGGTGTTCATATCGATTCCCATGACCGCCACAGCGATCATGCCACCTGAAAACGCCACGGGAATCCCAGAGAACACAACCATCGAAATCGGTAAGTTGCGG
>JAJDEL010000085.1 GCA_029259835.1 Planctomicrobium sp.
TTGAAGAAAGAGAACAGAGTCTTGTGAAGGAAGAGAACAGAGTCTTGCAAGTCTGGTTTGGCTGTGCATCACGGCAAGAGAAGTCATTTTATTCAACCTCGACTGAGCATCCGAATTCCGCATGGGTAGTTGATTAGACTGAACGATTCCTCGATGAAACTGCTGGACGTGAACACAAGCCTGAAATTGTGATTCACGACAGGGATACGAAGTTCAATAAGGAGTTCAGTGAGACGATCAAGAACCGAGGAGCTCGAGCTAATCTTGCAGGGTAAAAAAACTCAGCCGACGTTTAAAGTTCTTTGGCTATTTGATTTTGTTGTTGATTTCGGAACCGAAATCTTGCTCGAATTGCATCGGGAGTGGGGGCGTATCGAGTCGGTTTCAGTCCGTGAACTGACCCCTTTTCGCTGTCAACGCAGTGTAAAGGAGTGATGTTTCAATATCATCAACCAAAGTATCGACATCAAATCTCAAACAGCCGGAACATCCGGTTCCGGCGACACTACGTGCGCAACGCTTCGGGTTCCGCAACTGCGTAGAAGTCCAGGTTCAGTGACACTTGTCGGAGTATTCTATTCAGTCGCCCGATGTGCTTGATCTCGCATGTGGTCTGGGCTATGTGACAAGTGCTGATAAACCCGAGCAAGGGTGGATGGATCTTTGTGCCCCATGAGAAGAGCGACTGTGAGCGGATCAACTCCACGCTTCAAGGCGTTTGTTGCCCACGAATGCCTCAGTGCGTAAAGCGAATATCGAGGAGCCACCTTGCTAGCCATTCGCTTTAACAATTTCTCTTTGGCTTCTTGGCGTAACTCAGCCGGTCGTTTCTTTCGCTTGATCCCTTTTTCACTCTTGGTTGGCGACAACGTTTTGATGAACTTTGCAATTTCTTGCTCACTCGGCTCTCGACCAGACTCCTTCAACACTGCTTTTCCCATTCGTGTTTGAATCCGATCAAAGCAACAGTTCACGGCTTCGCTGGTCCAAGCTGAGCCTCGGCTATTACGAAACAATTTCCCGGTGGGGTAGATCTCAAGCAAACGCTGAGAAATCGAAAACGCGACATCGTTCAGGTAGATAATCCGAGGTGATTTTTTTCCCTTCGACTCTTTCGAAGGAAACACCCAGCGAGCATTCTTGACATCAACCCAGTTTGCGACAACTCGTAGAGATTCCTGCGGACGACAACCTGTCTGGTAGGTTGTCACAAGCAAATCCCGAACTCGTGGGTCAGATACAAATGACAACAGTCGGTCAAACTCGCCTTGAGAGAGATAGACATCCTTGTGCTCGGCACCAGGAACATCCAGTGCTTCAAGTGGATTGGAATCAATCCGGCCTTGCCGCTTTGCCCAAGTCAGACAGCGTTTGATGCTGCGGAAATAATTTCGCCGCGTTGTCTGAGCAATGTCATATTGATCGACCCACTGTTCAACATGAAAAGGCTTCAATGTCGACACACGCATCCCAGGGTATTTGTCGACAAAACGCTGCAAGCGGTGGCGATACCATTCGTAGGTGTCAGGAGAACGGTTTTTTTGTGTCCATTCAAGAAACGCATCAATAATCACTATGAGTGATTCCGGAGAAACAGCTTGTTCTCGCGGCTGGCCCATTAGTTGATGGTATTGACGGAACGCTTCTTCTTCGTTGGGACCAAGGTTGATCTGCTTGCGGTTGATCTCAACGTACCAAAGGCTGCGTGCTTTCTTGAAGAAAGGCTTGGGAAAGTGAGGCATTGCGAACCCTCCAATCGTATCCAGGAAACGGAAACAACAGAGGCGAAGAAAAGTTCGCTTCACGATTCAGACCGGCTGCCACCGGGTATCCAAATCATAATTCAGCCCGACTTTTCGGACAACTTCTCGGACAAAGCCGATTCTTGAAGTTGCCGAATTGTCGTAAGTCCTTTGATAGTAAAGTACACCCGGAGGGATTCGAACCCCCAACCCCCGGTTCCGAAGACCGGTGCTCTATCCAATTGAGCTACGGATGCGTTTTGTTGGACGCAATCTAGCAAGATCAAATTCGGATTTCCAGGGTTCCGAAATTCTATGCCGGGATGTTTCAGCGTAATTCAAAGATGATGGGCTTGGTTTCCCCACATCTTAAAATACGGGGTGCGAGTTGGGTCTCGCAATCGTTCCTTGACGTTGCTTTTCTTGACACGAAGAGTGCGTCGAAAGTTCGGTTTGAGGAGATCGTTGGTCGGCGTTTATCGTTATTTCACAACCTGACAGCCCTGTTTTTTGTTCGAATTCATGCCATGATGGTCTTCATACGTTCAGGCCTTGAAGTATTCAGAAGGTAGGATTCCGTGGAAGAACAAGCCCGTCATAGTCGCTTTGCCAGGTCTCTGAAAGTTTCTGGAATTGGCGTATTTGTTTGGCTTGTCGTGGTTCTGGTGACCGTACGGACGATGCTGCATGCGTATCCAGGTGAGGGAAATGAGCCGCCGGCGGGGTATCCATCGACTCAGTTGATCAAACTGGCGTTTGTGACCGGACAGCTTAAGTTGGTGGATGTCGATCTCGCAGTGCCTGACTCAATCGAATTTCGAGAAGGGATTGAGTACGGAAAAGGTGGTGAGTCGTCACTCAAGCTCGACCTCTATCTTCCGAAAGATCTCAAGGCGCCTGCACCGATCTTGATGTTTGTGCATGGAGGTGGTTGGTCGAAAGGGAAGCGAGGCGACTACCGATATTACTGTGTGAAATTTGCAGAGCAAGGATATGTCGTGGCGACGATTTCGTATCGGTTGCGGGATGTCGCGTTGTTTCCGGCAGCAGTTGAAGACACGAAGTGTGCGGTGCGCTGGATGCGGGCGAACGCGGCGAAGTTTGACGGCGATTCAGATCGGATCGCGATGATCGGCGGGTCGGCTGGCGGTCACCTGGCAATGATGACTGGCTATTCGGCAGATGACACTGCGCTCGAAGGCACCGGCGGCAATCCTGATGTCAGTAGCCGCGTGCAGGCGGTTGTCAATCTGTACGGACCCGTCGACATGACAACCGAGTACGCTAGGAATCACGAATTGATCATCAGTTATCTCGGAAAGTCCTATGCAGAGGCTCCGGACCTGTACGAACGCTGTTCACCGCTTCACTATGTCAGTGCTGATGATTCGCCGACGCTGATTTTCCACGGTTCGCTTGATGAACTTGTCCCGATCAGCCAAGCCGAACGACTTGACGAAGCACTTGAAAAAGCGGGAGTGGAACACGAATTCTATCCACTCAAAGGCTGGCCACACACAATGGATGCGGCGCAAGTTGTCAATGATTATTGCATGGCGCGGATGTTGGACTTTTTTGAGAAGCATTTAGGTGCAAACTAATTTTCGAGAACGAATCATGTTCAACCGAGACATACCTGAAAGGCGGATCGAGTCATGGCACTCACTGAACTAGAGATTTCAGGCTACCGATCGCTACGAAACATTCAATTGCCGCTTCAGCAACTTAATGTCGTGACCGGTCCGAATGGTTCAGGGAAATCAAACCTGTACCGATCACTCTGGTTGATCGCTCAAATTTGTGAAGGGTCGTTTGCGAAATCAATTGCCAAAGAGGGCGGTTTTCTGTCCGCAATGTGGGCCGGTCCACGGCTGAATCATAAGAAGCCGTTCAGAATGTCGCTCGGCTTCAGCACAGATGACGTAACATTTCAGTTGGTCACTGGGTTTCCGCAGCCGTCTGGCTCTCTCTTTTGTTTCGATCCAGAGATCAAAGAAGAAGTGATTTGGGTAGGGCCACAACGGCGAAAGGCATCAACTCTGCTGGAGCGAAAAGCAGGTCTAACCTGGTTCCGAGATATGAATGGCGAGCGAGTCGAGTATTTAGTGACGCTTTCGGAAAACGAATCGATTCTTTCGCAGCTTCGTGAGCCGCATCAGTTTCCGGAATTATTTCAATTGCGAGAAGAGGTGAGAGACTGGCGATTTTACCACACTTTCCGCACAGACGACGAAGCTCCGGTGCGCTCGCCGCAGGTCAGTGTTCGCACGCCTGTGCTGAGTCACGATGGAAGCGATCTCGCAGCGGTACTCGCAACGATTTTGGAAATCGGAGACGCTGAGAAATTGTACGAAACAATCTCACAGGCTCTGCCGGGACGAACGTTGAGGATCATTAGTAATGAACCTGACTTCACTCAAAAGTCACCTCGTTCCACTGAACTTGGAATTGGTCTGGAAGCCGATGGATGCTCCAGAACTCTTCTCGCTCGCGAACTCTCCGATGGAACGTTGAAATTCCTCTGTCTCGCTGCGGCACTACTTAGTCCGCGTCCACCATTTTTGATTGCATTGAATGAACCAGAAGCGAGCCTGCATCCTGACCTGCTCGTCCCCCTTGCACGACTCATCGTTGATGCTTCCGAGTTTTCACAAATTTGGGTGAGTACCCATTCAATGGCATTAGCAGACGCCATCACTGAAATCTCCGAAGTTCAAGCGCTGCAACTCTCTTTATCGAATGGAGAGACAATCATTGAATCTTGCTATGATGAATAAAACCGTTGGAATGGTGGAACAAATCAAATCGCAACCGAAATGTGAACGCATTGATTGACCACGTCGCTAGATTCCGGTCCAATGTGTCTTGGTAATTTGAATTCATGGCTCGGTGGGGCCGATGTTGTTTGAGGAGAACTCTCGATGAAATATGGCTTGAACTTGCTGCTGTGGACCTCCAGTGTTGATGAGTCAATCTTTCCAACTCTTGATAGCATCAAGGAATGGGGCTACGACGGCGTCGAGCTGCCTGTCTTTGAAATGGAAGAAGCAGCTTACAAGAAAATTGGGGCAAAGTTGGATGAACTGGGTTTCGGTCGAACGGCTGTGACGGTTTGTACTCCGGAGGAGAATCCGATTTCCGAAGATTCCGCGATTCGTCAGGCAGGCGTTGACCGTCTCAAAAAAGCAATTGATATGTGTGCCGCTTCTGGTTGCACTCATTTGCTCGGACCGATTCACTCTGCACTTGGACACTTCGTTGGTCGAGGACGGACTGAAGAGGAATGGAAGTGGGGGCAGGAAAGCCTTGCAAAGGCTGCTGATCACGCACAGGCAAACGATGTGACACTTGTCGTTGAATACCTGAATCGCTTCGAGTGCTACTTCCTCAACTGTGCGGAAGACACGGCCCGGTTTACTCGAGAAGTGAATCATCCAAACTTGAAAATGATGTACGATACGTTCCATGCGAACATTGAAGAGAAGTCACCCTCGGCAGCGATCAAGGTTTGTGCCGATCAGATGGTGCATGTGCATATCTCCGAGAATGATCGCTCGACTCCAGGAGAAGGAGGCGTGAACTGGGAAGACAACTGGGCCGCCTTGAAAGAGGTCAACTACGACGGATGGCTGATGATCGAAGCTTTCGGCCTTGCTCTGCCTGAACTCGCAGCGGCAACTTGTATTTGGCGTCGGATGTTCCCGACAGAAGAGCACCTCGCCAAGGAAGGCTTGAAGTTCATGAAGGCGAACATGGAAGGTTAAGGCCAAGCAATGGAATTTTTGCCGCACGCTTCAACTACGCGACGAAAGCAAAAGCAGTCAGTTCACATTGATGACACAGTCCGGAAAAGTTTATTTGGTCGGAGCCGGTCCTGGTGACCCAGGGCTGTTGACGCTCAAAGGCAAACGCTGCCTCGAAGAGGCGGACCTCGTTTTGTACGACGGTCTCGCGAACCCATTGTTGCTAAGGCACACACACGCAACGGCAGAACGAACCAGCCGGGCTGATTCAGATGGCAGGCGAACGCTCGATCAGTCCGAGATCAATCAACGCCTTGTTGAAGCCGGACTTGCTGGAAAAATTGTCGTCCGGCTCAAAGGTGGCGACCCGTTCATTTTTGGTCGTGGAAGTGAAGAAGCGAAAGCGCTGGCGGATGCTGGTGTTCCTTATGAAGTTGTCCCAGGGATTACGGCAGCGACAGCAGCTTCCGAATATGCCGGGATTTCAATGACACATCGCGAGCATGCTTCGGCCGTCGCGTTTGTGACCGGTCACGAAGACCCAACAAAGCCGGAGTTGGCTCTCGATTACGAACACCTTGCAAATTTTCCAGGGACACTCGTCTTTTATATGGGGCTGCATCGTCTGCCTGCGATTGCTTCTTCGCTGATTGAAAACGAAAAATCGAAACAGACGCAGGTCGCTGTGATTTCGCGCGGTAGCACCCCTTTGCAAAGAACAGTGACAGGCACGTTGGAGAACATTCCGCAACTTGTCAAAGCAGCTGGTCTGCGACCACCATCGCTAATTATCGTTGGTGAGTGTGTTAGTCAACGAGATGAAATCAACTGGTTCGAATCGCTTCCGTTGGCTGGGATGACGATTGGTATCACTCGTCCAGAAGATCAGGCAGACAACGCGATTGAACTCGCTCATGCTCTCGGCGCACAGCCTTTATTGATGCCGACGATTGAAATTCATCCGATTGGTGATTGGTCAGAAGTTGATACTGCGATTCATTCAATTCAGAACTACGACTGGATCACGTTCACGAGCGTGAACGGCATTGATGCGTTTCTGCGGCGTGTGTGGGATTTAGGATACGATAACCGGATTCTCTCCAACACAAAGATCGCCTGCATTGGACCAGCCACGGCAGAACGGCTGAAAACGTATTCGCTACGCGCAGACGTTGTTCCTGAAATTTATCGAGGGGAAGAACTCGCCAACTCACTCGTGGAGCATGTTGACGGCAAGAAAGTTCTCTGGCCGCGAGCGAATCGTGGACGCGAAATTCTGCCAGAAATTTTGACAGCAGCAGGCGCGGAAGTTCATAGTCTGGTCGTGTACGACCACCGTGATGTCGAAGGTTTCTCAGAAGAAGTGATCAAGACTCTCGTCAACGGTGAAGTCGACTGGATTGGCCTGAGCAGCCCGACGATCGCCAGGAACATCGCCAACCTTATCTCGAAATTCGATCTCAACAGCGTTCCCAGGTTGGTTGCAATTAGCCCGGTGACCGAACAAGCAGCAATGGAAGCCGGGTTAGAAGTTTCTACGGTAGCTACAGTCCATACGTGGGACGGAATCTTCGACGCAATTGTTCACTTGGTGAAGCGTTAAGCGATTCGCGAAACTAAGCGGCATGCTCTTTAATTTCTGAACTCGTTGTTACCTCTCATGTCGGAAGTTTCGCTGGGGCAGTTTCCTGAGAATTTATACGGGAGCATGCCCTTGTGAAAACGGAGCCATCATGGTTCTTGTCAGTCTACTACTCCAAAAAATAGGGACTGAAGCAACACCAGATGCTTCGAGCACTGCAATGGGGTGATCGGGCAAATGGAGATCGATTGTTGCCAGCCTCTTGATCGTTACAGGCAACGGGTTCTCTCTTAGAGGTAGGTTCTCATTTGGTTGGTTGATCTGATTTTAACAGCTTCACCGTCGAGATTTTCATGCGGTGGATGGGCAACGTGATTGCTCTCGGAGAGCCGGATTCGTGGTGTTTTTAGAGGTAATGTTGCAAATTCACAACGAAGTAGGAGTTGACGCAACTTGCATTTTGACTGGGTTCTGATCGTGAGGTATATGCCTATGGTGAACCTCGATGTAGTACGTGTGGATTTCGAGAAACATGAGGATTCACCAATACCAGGAGCTTGTTTCATGTTGGCAACAGTTGTCGATCAGTCTGAAAATTTACAGTGGAGCCGCCGCATCGATCACGCGGACTTCCCCGGAGTTCGGTTACGTCCTGTCTGGACGGGAGCTGAGCTTGAACCAGTGGACTTGCCAACGGGGCGGTACACACTTGGTTCCGATCTGAATTGCGATATTCCGCTTTCTATGGCAGGGATTGCTGATCGGCATTGCCTGTTGGTTGTCGGTCGCAAGCGCGTCATCGTTAAGTCTTTCTCTCCATTGACTTGGATTAACGAAGGCGTGATCTCCGAAAGCGAATTGACGATTGGTGACAGGCTCATCATCGGCCCAGCGGAATTCGCTGTAGAACCACTTCCTTCGCGATACCCGTCTTCGAAAACACAAGAGAACTATTCTCCGCCAGGAATTAATGCGCTCATTCAGCAGGCAATTCAGGGTTCGGCTAGAAATTATTCAAACGTCAATAGCCGTCGCGAACAACTCATGGAAGAGATGCTCGGCGATGTGCAGGAGATGCTCGGTCAATTTTTCCAACGCGAAAAAGAATCGCACGCTGAAATTGCCTCCAAAAATGAAGCACTCGCTGATGTGCAGATGGAGTTAGAGCAGGAAGCCGTTCTTCTGGATGTCTATCGGGAGGAAATTGCAGAACAGCAGGCAGTGTTGAACGCTCAAAGAATCCACTTGAAAAGTATTGAGGATGCGACAGAAAAGTTGCAGGCACTTCGAAAACAGGTGGAATCTCAAGCTGAAAATAACTCCCACCGCGAAGCGGAAATTTCAGAGCAACAAACTTTCCTGACAAACCGACGTGAAGAAATTGAACGCGAACAATCTGAGTTGGAAGATTCCTTACTGGGACTTCAAAACGCTCAGAATCATCTTGATGCAAGTCAGTTGAATGCGGCTGAATTGCAAGGACGGTCGGACGCACTCGACCTCCATGAGTTGCAGATTCAAGGCGAATTAGCTGATCTGAGACAAGAGCGCGAAGCCTTCACAACCTTGGAAGAGGAGCTGAAGACCGAAGCGGAAACTCTGCGAGCTCGTTCAGGGGAATTCGACCAGCGGTTACGGAGTCTTCAGGAGCGAGAATCTGATCTGGATCAAGTTGCTCATCAACTCGAAACGCAGCAGCAATCATTATTCAATGACTCTCAAAATTTGGCAGTGCGAATTTCCGAAATCGAAGTCCAGGAGGAGTCACTGCGTCAAAATTTAATTTCTGTGCAAGATCAACAATTACAAATTGACTCTGAACGAGAATTTCTCCATGAGCAAAAAGAGTCGCAGGAAAAAGAGATCGCCGAACGACGTGATCAAGTTGAAGAATTAGAGGCAAAACTCAATGCAGAAGCGGCTGCGATTGAAGCGGAGCAGGCACATCTTTCACAGACTGAAGAATTGTTACATGTTCGACGGGAAGAGCTTCAACTTGAAGTTGATGTTTTCGCAGAACAAACCACAGAATTCATAGAACAACAGTCTGTATTTGAACTGCAACAACAGGTGTATTGTGAAGAGAGCGAAGCGTTCGCCAGTGAACGTCTGCAAGAACTCGAAGCGATCAATCTGCGTCACGAAGAGCTTGAATTCAAGTCCTTAGAGATTGAAGATCTCGTTCAGCACTTGAATTATAAAAGGCTCGAAATCAACCAAGAGTTCGAGGACCTGGACGCTGAACGAACCGGGTTAGCTGAACTGACTGCCGAACTTCAGGATCGCGAGAAGGCGCTTCAAGAAGAAGCAGCGCAAGTCGAAGAACGAGATTTTGATCTCGTCGATCAAGCCGAGCAATTGACTTCGCAGCGCGAGCAACTTGCCGAGCGTGAGGCCGAATTCAGTGTTCGCTACGAGGAGCTGCAACTCGAAGCAAATTCGCTTGCTGATCGAGTCAATGAGATTGAAGAGCAGCAATCGACGCTGACGTCTCAGGAAGAGTCCTTTCGAGTTGAGCGAGATGAGTTTGCAATTGAACATCAGCAGGAACTCGATTCGATCCATCGTCAGCAACAAGACATCGCCGCCGAGCAAGAGAAGCTTGAAGAACGAAATACGGCTTTGGTTGATCAAGTCAATCAGTTAGACACACAGCGCGAGCAACACGCTGAACGCGAAGCAGAATACAATCTCCGTCTTGAAAAACTCGATGCTGAACGAGACGTTTTCACGAAACAGGGTGAGGAATTCGCAAAGCAGAAGTCTGCATTCGATGTACAACAACAAGCACATCGTGAAGAGTGTGATGCGTTCGCGGCCGAACATCAGCAGGAACTCAACACAATCAACCAGCGGAAGGCGGATCTTGAAAATGAATCGCAGGAACTTGAGGAATTCGCTCATCGCCTTGCTCAGAAAGATTTAGAAATCAGTCGTGGCTTCGGAGACTTGGACGCTGAACGAATCGGGTTAGCGGAACTGGCTACCGAGCTTCAGGATCGCGAGAATGCGATTCGAGAAGAAGCAGCGCAACTCGAAGAGAAAGATTTTGATCTTGTCGATCAAACTGAGCAATTGACTTCGCAGCGCAAGCAACTTGCTGAACGCGAGGCAGAACTAGATCGTCGTGTTGAGGAACTTCGACTCGAAGCAGAGGTGCTTACTGAACGAGTCAGTGAGATTGAGGAGCAGCAAGCGACGCTGGCGTCCCAAGAAGAGTCCTTTGAAGCTGAGCGAGATGAGTTTGCAACTGAACGACAGCAGGAACTCGATTCGATCCATCGTCAGAAACAAGACATCGCCACCGAGCAAAAGAAGCTTGAAGAGCGAAATAAAGAGCGAGAAGATATTGAAAATGGCCTTCGCCTTTATGAAGACATCTTGAAGGACAAGAAACAGAAGTTTGACGAAGAAAGAGCAGAAGCCGCAGAGCAAGTTACAGCGTTGGAGGAACGGACAGCGAGTCTGGAAGTCGACCGGACAAAGTTCTTGGAACTGGAGACGACGCTTTGTGCTCAACAAGAAGAAATTCAACTTGAAAAAGATCGCCTAACTAAGCGAGAGCAAAGTTTATCGGAGCAACTTACGGAGTTCGAAGAACGAGAAAGAGAACACAGGCAAGATTGTGCTGAGTCTGAGCGCCAGCGCCAGCAAGAGTCAGAAGCCGCAGCTCAGCAGAAGGCCGACATTATCGCTGAGCAGAAGACGCTTCGTGAAGCGGAAGATCGCTTGAAAATAAATAAGTCAGAACATGATCAACGCATTGAAGAATTCGAAGCGGATGAGACTGTACTCTTGGAGTTTGAGGCGGAACTTCAAAATCAGGAAGTGGCGATTCAAGCTGAAGCGAGTCGAATTAAAACTCGTGAATTGGAATTGGACAAACGTTTGCAGACTCTGGATCGGGAGAAGAGTGAAGTCGAATATGATCGAAATTCACTCAAATTGTTACGTGATGAGTTAGTGAGACAAACCGAGGATTTACAATCACGATGCGACTTGCTCGATGAACGAGAATCGTCTCTGGGATTGCTTCAGGATCAGATTCTACAGGAACAAAAAGAGAGTTTGGATCGTTTTCAAGAAGAAAGCGGAACAGGAAAATTGGAGTTGGAATTACAAAGCGAAGAATTAAACAAGAAGTCCGGCGAGCTTTCCGCATTGCGGAATGAACTTGACCGCCAGTACGAAGAACTCGCAAGCCGTGGCGAACTCGCGAAAACAGAGAGTGAACGACTTGAATCCAAGAATGCGGAAATCGAGACACGTTTGAAAGATCTTGAGTGCCGTGATGAGGAAATTCAACAGCGACAGGAAGAGTTGGCTCAACGAGAAGTTCAGCATCAGGAGAAACTTGAAAAACACCAGGAAGTGATTTCTGGTCTAAACGACCTCGATGATGAACGAGATCGACTCCAGCAACAGGGACAGCAACTCTCAGAACGCCATCAAGAGCTAGAGGATTGGCAAAATGAATTAGAACAAAAAGAGGAAAAGGTCAGTCAAGAAGCCGCAGACGCCTTGGAGCAAGAACGAGTCGCATTGGCAGAAAAAATTGAACAATTCAATCAACGTGAGAAGGAATTTGAGGAAGGTAAATCTCAATCTCTCCTGGATGCGATTACTGAAAAATCAGACCTTGCCAGTCAGATTTCAACACTCAAAGAGCAACTTGCCGACTTGAACACCGAACGAGAGAGCCTCTTTGAGGAAGGTGCTCAGTCTGCAATTGAGAAGGCTGAACTGGAACAACAACTGGCCAAGCTCCGTGATTCGGAACAAACTCTAAAGGACCAGCAGGTTCAATCAGAAGAAAAAAATCGTAATATCGAAGAGGAGCATGCCAACGTTCATCAGCAACTCAATGAATTGGGTAGCAAGAAGGAACAGGTTGAAGAACTTGAGGAACAGTTAAACCGTAAAGTTGACGAACTCGCACAAGAGCGAAACGCACTTCAGGCTGACCGGACTGCCTTTGAAGAGGAGAGGTTCGATCACATTCAGCAGCAGGAGGCCTTGCAGACAGAGTCGACGCAAGCTGAGACTCACCACGATTCTGTTGGTGAAGCAGAACTACTCTCAGCAGACGAGGATTCGAATGTCGAAGGGTTACGCACTGAGCTTGCTGGAATTTTCGGGATTTCGATTTCTGAATTACGGCAAGATCATCCTGAACTAGAGCCAATTGTTGAGGAAGAAATTTCTGAGGACACAGAGGTTTGGACGATCGAATCTGGTGATGACGAGATGACTGAAGAGGAATCTGTGAGTGAGGTCGTCTTTGATTCACCGCAACCTGAAGTTGACGAACCGAAACTGGAAGTTGAACAAGAACAAGTGGCTGCACCAGAGTCTTCAGGAGAAGGCACCGATTCGATGCAGCACTATATGGAACAACTATTAGCTAGAAATCGTTCCAGTGGGACACCATCGTCTTCCGTGAAACCGGTTGTCACCAAAGAAAAATTAGAAATCACTCAGGGACAAACGGCAACTCTCACTGAATCAGTATCGACTGATGTTGAAAATCCAACACCACAACAGGAGGACATTTCTGAAGCCTCATTGGACTCGAACCCTCCGAAACAAAGAGCTCGTCAGGAAGCGGAAGCCGTGCGAGCGAATCTCGATTCGTTCCGTGAATTAGCGAATCTTTCAGCTCGATCAGCTGTCGCGAAATCAAATCAGCTTCGGGAACAAGTTATTTTGAAGGGACTCGGTGTGGTCACTTGCATCGGATGGTTCGCCACTTTGGTACTCTTTAGTGCTGATTTGTGGTCAACATCTAATTACCGCCCCCTCGCGAGTGTCATCGGAAGTTGTTCGTTGGTCTTCAGTGCAAAAATGTGTTTCTCATACCTATCAATGAAGCGAATCGAAGTCAGTGATCAAGCCATTTCAGATGCAAAAAAAACTGAAACGCCGAGTGAAGCGGAAGCGACGTAGGAGCCGCTCTTTCAGTCAATAAGTCTCGATTTTCGTCTCTGAATGTATTGACTGCTAGCCTTTCCATGGATCTCGGAATACGATGTTGGTCGTCACTTCTGTTTACCGAAAGTCAGGGTAATTTCCTCAGACTCCAAGTGAGCGGTGTAACGCCTCGAACAAAATGCGACAGTTCAAAAAGAATTGAAGAAGATCGATGCCTCAAGAAATTACTGGAAACATGATTGCCAAGAACGGTGACAGCTACGCCATCGTCGTTTCACGGTTTAACGAACTCGTCACTCGTCCGCTTCTCAATGGGGCGGTGGGCACACTGAAAAAGCATGGTGCAAAGTCGAAATCGATCGAATGCTGTTGGGTTCCAGGAGCGTTTGAGCTTCCAATCGTTGCAGAACGTTTGGCGGCCTCTGGGAAATATGCAGCAGTGATTGCTCTGGGGGCAGTGATTCAAGGGGACACGGATCACCATGACTATATCAACCACGCCGTTGCACAAGGTTTAATGGAAGCATCACAAAAGAACAGAGTCCCCATCTTGTTTGGAGTCCTCACGTGCCGTACCATGGAGCAAGCTCTGGATCGTGCAGGAGGAAAGGCTGGAAACAAAGGCGCAGAAGCCGCTCTTGCTGCAATTGAGACGGTCAACGTATTAGAGCAGCTTTCCTGAAATCCTCCACTCCTTCTCGCTATAAGTCATTCACTGCAAGTTGTTTGTGGGAATCATTTGCGCTGAAACCAAATTGTTATGGCTCGTCGTAGTAAATCCAGACAGGTCGCTGTCCAGATGCTTTATCAGGTTGATCTCAACCCGGATACTGATACGTCGTCGATCAAGGTCATGATTTCTGAGCGAATCAGTGACCAGCAATTGGTTGAATTCTCCTGGAGTTTGTTTTGTGGAGTCATGGAACACCGAGCGGAACTGGACGAAAAAATCCAGGCCATCGCAGAGAAGTGGCGGCTGAACCGGATGGCAGCAACCGACCGGGCTGTGTTGCGGTTGGGAGCCTATGAGCTTCTGAAAACTGAAACACCTCATCGTGTTGTCATTGACGAAGCTCTCCAGGTTGCGAAGAAATACGGTGATGCCGAGTCTCCCAAATTCGTCAATGGCATTCTTGACCAACTGGTTCCCGAAGAACGCCGCGAGTCGCTCTAAATTTCTCCAACATTCATGTGTGTTGTGGTTTGCATCGATTTGCGTTCAGGGTCTCAGTGTCGTATTTCGATTTTGCGAAGGGCATCATGTAGGCCATCGCGTCCTATCTTGAGCGTTCTTGGAAACAGGCCAGTCTTTTCTCCGGAATAATCGGCATAATCGTTAATTTCTACTCATGTTGTCTAAGCGTTTCCGTCGAACACTAGGGATAACTGGAGTAGTGCGCCTCGTGCTCTACTTCGATATTTGAATCAAATCACTTTCTCTAAAGCGTATTCATTTGGGATGCGCGTTTCGTGAAAAACCACGATTCAGGGAATGCGAGGTTTCAGAATGGAACCTCTAAAGAGGTTGGGAGAATCACATGCGACGAAGTACGTTCTTTCTGGCAATTGTCGGTCTTGGCTTGAATAGTGTGGCTGCACAGGATGTCTTTGGTCCTTCGACGGTTCGACCAAAACTTTCCGGAACAAGCCAACAGTATTACGGTTCCACTGCGACCAAGGGTGAGACTTCAACGAAAAGCACGGAGCGTTTTCAGAGAACGAACACTCGTCCTCAGTCATCACCGACTCAGTCACGACCAAATTACTATAGTGAACTTTTTGGTAGCAAGGACGCGACTGTTGAGTCTCGGACAAAACTGAAACCTGCTGCGTCCATTGAGACGAAAGCAGTCTCAAATGTTCCTGGTGAGGCTGTCATTCAGGCGGAGTTTCAAGCAGACCCACTTTCCCATGGATCAAAGATTCAACAGGTTCGTGCAGCGCGACCGTTTCCTGGTCGAACACCACCAGTAAACCCCGTTGCACCTCCAAAGCCTTCATTAACAACCCCAATTCAGGTCAGTTCACAGGCTCCCGCTGGGGAAGTTGAAGTTCCAGCAGTGCCTGCTGCAAAGCAAGCTGGGACCGTGACGTTCAGTCAAGGTCGACCAACTGAAAAGAGCCTGAGAAGTGCTCCGACAGTCGTCACCGCTGAAGCGCTGTCTGGACCTCAAACTCCTTCTGTTACTATCGAGTGGAAACAGCATTCTGCGATCAATGTCGGTCAGGAATGCCGCTGTGATCTCGTTGTAAAGAACACCGGAAAAACGGCTGCTTCAGGAGTTGCAGTTGAAGCATTCTTTCCCACGAATGTACGCTTGCTAGGATCTGTTCCAAGTCCTGCAACGAGTGAAACATTTCTTGGTTGGGAGTTTGCGAATCTCAAGCCAGGCGAAGAGAAAGTGATCAGCATTCGAATGCTTCCACTACAGCGTGGGGACATCGCAACGCGAGCGAACGTGCGATTCACGGGAACTGCAAGTAATGTCTTCTCTGTCTCCGAACCTCTCCTGGCAGTTTCAGTTAAGGGACCAGAGCAAGTCATGGTCGGCGAGAGTGCCTCACAAACCATTGTTGTCACTAATCCTGGAAACGGAATCGCATCAAACGTCCAGATTGAAGCTCTCATTCCAGAAGGGTTGGAACATACTCGGGGTAATCGTATCCTCATGGAGATTGGATCGCTGAACCCTGGCGAAACTCGAAACATTCGGCTCGCGATGTCAGCTCTTGCTGGCGGACAGCATCAGATTCATGTCCAGGCACGTGCAGATGCCGGTCTGAATCAGAAGGCAGTCGCAGAAGTCGCGGTTGTCGCCCCGAGCTTGCTTGCAACGATTGATGGTCCAGGTCTGCGTTACCTCGGACGGCAGGGAATCTTTAAGTTGAGCATTGCGAATGATGGTGCAGCAGCGACCAGTAATGTTCAAGTGATGCACAAAATTCCGGATGGTTTTGAGTTCATCAGTGCTGACAAAGGAGTTCAGTACGACAAGGCATCCCGTTTGATGACCTGGTTTGTTGGACGTCTTGAAAAAGATGCGGCGAGTGAAATTCACGTCACTCTTTCCGCTAAGAAAATTGGTGAACACAAGCACCTGATCCGTGCGACATCGGAACATGGAAGTTTGGCGGATGCTGAGCTGATCTCGAAAGTTGAAGGCATCTCTTCGCTGTCTGTCGAAGTTCTTGATCTCGACGATCCTGTTGAACTTGGAACCGAAGCGGTCTATGAAGTTCGCGTGAAAAACGAAGGGTCTGCCCCGGCACATGATGTTGGTCTGGCATGTGAACTTGCATCAGGTGTGAATTACATTGCCGCAACAGGTCCCGCACAACACATTTCCGAAAACAGCAACGTTGTCTTCCGTACGATTCCTGAAATTGGTCCTGGGAAAACAGCCGTGTACCGCGTGCGAGTTCAATCGAACGTCTCTGGGAACACCCGATTCCGTGCTCGCGTGACCAGCGAGTCAGTCGATGAGCCGCTGACAACAGATGAATTAACGAAGTTCTACGGCGAGTAAATAACGCTCCCTGTTTTCGAATGAAATTTCGAAGGCAGCATGATTTCTTGAAATTGTTCTCCGGAAAAAACCGTCCCTGAATATCAGGGGCGGTTTTTTTATGCGCTCTGTTCATTGCAGATTGTTGCAAATTTATAGATGCTGGTGTCAAATTGACCTACACAT
>JAJDEL010000841.1 GCA_029259835.1 Planctomicrobium sp.
GGGCTGGAAGATTATCCGGGAGAACAGTGTCTCGGACGACATCTGGGAAGAGATCGTTGAGATCTACATTCGCGACAAACGGAACCTCAACATTCGCGAATGGTTCGAAGCAGAGAACCCGTTCGCCTTTCAGGAGATCACCGAAATCCTTTTGGAAACGGTTCGCAAAGGGTACTGGAAGCCGGACGATGCGACGCTCCGTGAAATCGCCACCGAATACGCCCACTCCGTCGCCCGGCACGGCGAAGGAGGCGGACTGCGCGGCGGCGGCAACAAGAAACTGGAAACGTTCGTCGAGCAAGTGTTGAGCGCTCCGGGCAGCCGGGAACTGGACACGCTGCTGGCCGAATACCAGGCAAAGGGAGATGAGTCGTCCACGCCTGAGCAGACCACTGTGCCAGAACCAATCACCGAAGTCAGCCAAACCAAACCGACAGAAGAAGTCCAGGGCCACCAATTGGCCCCAACGTCGTCCCCGGACAATCAGCCGAAATCGTCTCAAACTTTGTATATGCTCGGAATCACTCTGTCCGCTGCCTGTCTCATTCTCGTGTTGCTTGGGTATCGTTTCCGCCAAGGCGAACCGCGTTAGCAGTTGCACAACAGGAACAACCGATGGACTCACTTGTTGAAATCCTCTTCTTTCTATCGACGGCGTTATTGGTCCCTGTGATCATCGTACTGTTGGGATTCGTGGTGTGGGCGTTTCTGGAGATCGGCGGATTCCTGCGCGAAGTCCGCGAGCGACGAAGACAGAAGTCGCCATGGCGGTCTTTCTTGACCGAACTTCACGGTCACCCTGATTCGCCCAGGAATTCAGCGGTCGTCGCGTTTTTCCAGCAGAGCGTCTATTCCGGACTCTTAGGTTCTTTCTCCGCCCGAGGCCGCGAGTTTCACGACAGCGAGTTGCACTTGGGTAAGCTGATCTCGGATTTGGAAATCGAAGCCGCCAGTCGGCTGGCGCGAATGAGCCTCGGCTTGCGCGTCGGACCGATGTTGGGTCTGATGGGAACGCTTATTCCATTGGGACCTGCGCTGATCGGCCTTTCGACGGGGAACATTGAGGACATGGCCCGCCATCTCGTAGTCGCGTTCAGCACAACGGTCCTGGGATTGTTTGTCGGTGGAATATGTTACGGGATCTGGCTGGCTCGTCGGCAGTGGTACTCAAGTGACCTAGCCGACATCGAGTACATTTACCAATGTTTACAAGTAGCAGAAGGAGTAGAGTCTGATGCCTCGGGCAACTCGCAACCGCGACATGAAATTCTCCGCACATCGACGGCTGCTCGCAAGCCATGATGACGATCCGTTTACCAGCGACGCCAACCTGTTCGATTTAGCAATGGTCTTCGCCGTGGCTCTTCTGCTGGCTTTAGTCGCGCATTTCCAATTACCGGAACTTCTCTCTGGGCAACAAGACATCACCATCGTGAAGAATCCGGGAAAGCCGAACATGGAAATCATTCGCCGCAAAGGCAAGGAACTGGAACACTACCGGATGACAAAGCAGACCTTAGGAGGCGAAGGAGAGAAACTTGGCACAGCATATCGCCTCAGAACAGGAGAAGTAGTGTATGTTCCCGAAGAGTGAGCGGTGAAGTGCCGAGATTTCGCTGGGCGAACTGGAGCCTGTTGTGCTTTGTTCTATTTGACTAGCAGATAAATCGCCCTGCTTTGGGTGCCACGCCCCTGACGATTGCCGCGATTTTTTCGGGAAAGAACCGTTGAAAAATGTCGCCGATTCTGTTCTAATAACCGTATCTGATGGACGACGTTTATCGCGTGTTTTTCATTAGCAACTGGGCGGATTTGCCTGAGCCGTTTCCGAACGAGCCACGCTTCTTCACTGGTTGACCAGAGTCGTCTCGACTCCCAAGAGTGCATTGCTTTTTTGTGCTCGCCGTTTTGGTCGTCAACCGATCCATTTCACTTGTTGAATGCAGCCACACCACCTGAGCGACCGTTGCGCATCAGGGTTGTATTTCGGTCGTTCCGGTGTGGGCTTTTTTGTTTGTTACCCCTTCACTGCTATGGAAAGCAAGAAAACTACTACCAAGCCTGAAAAGGTTTTCAGTCGCCGAGGAATCGTGGTCAGCGTGTTCCGTTACAAGAATGAAATTGAAGATCGCACGATCAGCAATTTCAAAATGACGATTCGTCGTCTCTACCGAGATGATGAAGAGAAGACGCAGAGCACTTACTTCCTTGCTCCTGATGACTGGCCAATGGCTGAGTTTCTCAGTCGGCAGGCGTGGCAGTACATGATGGAACAGTCTCAGTCTGACGATAGTGCTGAGACGAACAAGAAGGACAAAAGTTGAGACGCTCGCTTCGTGCGATGCGTCAAAAGGATGTTCGAGAGACGCCCTGACGTCTCTCGATTTCCTTCCCAAGCGGAAGGAGGCTGAGCGAATTCGACAGCGTCGTCACCAGACGAACACGTCGTCTTCATCGGCTGAAAAACGGTCTTGCAGACCGACTCTCCTGAAATGCTGAGCCGCTCTCAGCATTTCACCCCCTGTGTTTCACCGCGCTGCAATCACGCTGCGCGTTTTCCGTTTCTCGACTACACAAGGAGAGTCAGCATGCAGGTCACATTGTCCACATTTCACGAACAGGTCGATTGCACGTGGTGCGAACGCACACGCGATTGCGTTTCGACCACATTTTCCGACGGCTTCCTCAAAGAGAGTCCGCTGTGCTGGAAGTGCCTTCAGACGGCCTACAAGGTTCGCATGAAGCAGCACGAAAGCAAGGCCAACAGCTAACCGGCGCGTCATACGACTCGCTTGTTTCCCTTTGAGGAGCAAACAAATGGACGCGACCGCTGCGGTTGGTATCGGCACCTTGATCGGCATGTACTGCGATTGTCTTACGGACTCCGCACGTCGTGTGTCAGGCATGCTACCGCTGCGCGTGGTCGCGTCCTCGTTTGTCGCTCGCCATTCCGATCGTTTTCGCCCGATCCCCTCTTCCATGAGGAGCGGCGAGAAATGAGAACGAAGCGGAAAACGCCCAAGCAAACGCCTGAGCAGGAGAGCATTGTTCCCGACGGGGCTCCCGACTGGATCACGAACGAACTCCTTGTGGAAACGCTCGAAACGTGGCAGCCGTACTACGGTGGCTCGTTGACTGTTGAGGACGCACTGGAGATACTTATTGGAGTTACCAAACTCTTCGAGTTCATCCACGAAACTTAACCGCGAAAAGGAGCAGGACGATGACAAAGCGATTTGTCGCACTCGCCAGAGTCTCGTCCCGTGAGCAGGAAAGGGAAGGTTTCTCGCTTGAGGTTCAGGAAGAAGCCCTCGAACGCTACGCCGACAGTCAGGACGGCGAGATCGTCAAGTTCTTTCGGATTGCAGAAACCGCAACAAGGCCGGAAGAGCGGCGGTCCTTCCACGAACTGCTCGCGTACTGCAAGAAGAACGCGCCCAAGCTCGATGCGTTGCTGTTCTTCAAAGTCGACCGAGCGGCCAGAAACCTGTTCGATTACGTCGAACTGGAGCGGCTCGAAGAGGACTATGGGCTTCCCGTCGAATACATCACGCAGCAAACGGAAAAGACGCCTGCTGGCCGGATGATGCGACGAACGCTGGCCAATATGGCCAGTTTCTACACGGAGCAGCAATCAATCGACGTGAAGGATGGCCTACAGCGGCGTGTTCGCAGCGGTCTCTTCGTCGGAAAATCCCCTTACGGCTACATCAACGTTCGTCGTGATGGCCGCAGCATTATTGAAGTGGATGACGAGAAATCAAAACGTGTCCAACGTGTTTTCGAGTTGTACGCTTTCCACGGACACACGCTCGATTCGCTCGTGGACCAGCTTGACGATGAAGGCATCCCGTATACGGCGTCACAACGCCGTTTTGCCCGCAGTAAGCTGCACAACATTCTTCGCGACCGGGCATACATTGGCGAATTGAAGTACCACGGCGAATGGTACGAGGGAACGCATCGGCCAATCATCGACCGTGGCACGTTCGACCGCGTTCAAGTCTTGATGGGCGATCAGACGTATCAGTCACACGAATTACTCTACGCTGGCGAGTTGATCACCTGCGGCCATTGCGGACGTCCGATTTCCGGCGAGGTCAAGCAGAAGGAAACGAAGCGAGGCACAGTCACGTACCGGTACTACCGATGTGCCCGCTACACAAAGGGCGACCACCCCCGGATCAGAATCCGCGAGGAGAAGATCGACGAGCAAGTGTTGGCCTTGTTCGATCAACTGAAGGTTCGGGACGAGAAAGTCCGGCACTGGTTCGCCAACGCCCTGCGTGCCCGTTCCAAGAGTCAACAGGCTCAGGCGACCGACAAGGCCGTCGATCTACGCGAGCAAATCACGCGGCTCGAAAAGCAGCTTGATCAACTGTTGAACCTGCGTCTTCTCGAAGAGATCGACGAGTCAACGTTCGCGTCAAATCACCGAGAAATGCGAGTTCGAATCTCGTCCTTGAGTCTCAAAGCAGAGGCCGTGAGCCGGTCAAAATCTGAAACTGCGGACGTGGCAGTGAAAGCGTTTGAACTTTCTCAAACCCTTAAAGAGAAATGGGTTAACGCCGATACACGGGCTAAACGTCAGATCCTTGAAATCCTCTGTTTGAACTTTTCTCTGGACGACGTAACTCTAGTCCCTGAATGGAGAAAGCCCTTCGACGGCCGCGCCGAAGGGCTTGATTCTGAAAATAGTCGGGGCGACAGGATTTGAACTGTGTCGAAAAACGTTGGGAAAATGCCTGTACGTATTACCACGTTTGAGGGCTCCACAAGATCGGAGCCAAATCAGTCCAGATTCTCAATAAACGTATGGAGTACTTGGGACGAAATCGGTGACGCAGAAAACGTATGGGAAACTCGGACTCAAATCAAAAAACGGTCGGTTTTTGACTTACCCCACGCTCAGCAAATTCCTCAATTCTCGCTTACTGAAGCTATTAGTTTTTGAGTTCGATGAGAACTTCACTGAACTACTCTTGAAGCTGGACTTTTGCGGGATCGTTGTGCCAGTCGTATTTTTCGGCGAATTCTTTGGGACTGATGATCTCCTGGCTGCCGTCGTTGGTTCCCCCAGCGCGGTGAAGGAGTCAGACCTCTGACCAGACACCCGGAACTGGAACTGGGTAATGACCATCGGGACCAGCCTGTATTGGTGGCTTTGTGCCGTAATTCATGTCGTCAATGTTCTCGATGAACTGGAATTTCGAGTTGACGATCTCGTCCCACGTGATGACTCGGCCGGAATGCAGGGCCGCTCGGCCCATCAAGTCAGCGAAGTTAGACATCGCGGCGCGTTTGACTTCGTTCTGCGGCTTGTCGTTGCGGATGCTGTGCAGCAACACGTTCCATTCAGCGTCCCAGGGGCTGTATGTCTCTTTGGGTGCTTTCCAGACGATGTTGTCCTTCGCAATTCGCTGGTCCTTGTAGATACGTGTCGTACCGGCGTGGATATTTCCGGAGAACTGGCCAGCACACTTTGTGCCATGGACATAGGTGGCGAAATCGTTTGAGCAGTTTCCACCGAGCCAGCGAACGTCGTCAGTTGCTTTCGTACCGTCGGCAAATGTCCACTCGACATGCATCGAGTCGAATCCCTGACCGTGGTTGAGACTGTTCGCCATGCGACCGCCGATCCCGTGCGCGGTGACCGGCCAAGCATCTTTGAGCCAGCAAATTTCGTCAATCTGATGAATGTTCATCTCCGCAAACAACCCGCCGGAGACCCAGAAGAACCGGGTGAAGTTGCGGATCTGCCACAGCAATTCGTCGTAGCCTTCTGGCTTCGTCCTCATTCCACCAACATTGTGCATGCGGTACGCGCGGATGAGTTGCAACTCGCCCATTTCACCGTCGCGGATGCGTTTGATCATTTCCTGCCGGTTGACACTATGACGGCATTGCAGGCCGGCAGCGATCTTCAGGTTCTTCTTTTTGGCGTCTTCTCCGGCCTTCATTAAACGCCGCAGGCCGGGGGCATC
>JAJDEL010000842.1 GCA_029259835.1 Planctomicrobium sp.
CACCGCAGCCAAGTCTTTGCCAGCATTCAGCATCGCATCCGCATCGCGAAGCTTTTTCACAATCTGCTCAGGCGTGTGACGTTTCCGTCGTCTCGTATTCATCAAGGTCTCCTCTGCCCAAAGGGCGGTTGAAACCTTCATGACAAATGGATCAGGTTTTTAAAGGCAGACCACGCAAGTGGAGTTTTAGAAGGGCTTTCAGAGATTCACCCCACAATTCATGACATGACTAATTGCCTAGAACAAGCGATTCTCTTGGATGCCGACAGTGACAAGCATGGATTATGATTCCGATGCTCTTTCGGCAGAATACTGGTAGAGTGGTGCGAAAATTCTGTTTCTGAAATTACGACAACCGTAACGACAACTGCTGAGAATTAGTAGCAGGAACGCAATGGTTTGCTCCACATGGTGTGTCGGGCCGGAGTAGAAAATTGTAATCCCGTAAGTCTCCGTGGTGTGTCGTCCCGTATAGGGGAGCAGGTCAGGTGGAGTGCTGAAGTAGTATCACCGAGCAGCTTGAACACTGACATGCAAAAAGCTCTAAGAATGCTTTCGAAATTGTGATTCGAGATGGTCGTTAATTGCAACGACCGTTCATTAAGGCCGAAAATCTACCTTTCAGCCAAAAACAAACTATGGAATCCGAAGACTTTAAGTGACAGTTCAATCTTTTGACTCTACGGGTACCGTCAATCCAATCAGGATTCCGGAAACTCACCATGGCCACGGTTGCATGATCCAATTCATCGAGTTCTTCCTTTGATTCGACTGTCAGTGTGCTCCCTGCTGAACATTGTGTTGTTGCTTGTGCATCAGGCCGTCTTCCATTTCGTAGATGGTATCGAACACATCGAGGGCGCGGTGGTCGTGAGTGACGACGATGACACCAGCTCCCTGTTCGTGGGCGACTTTTGCGAATAGCTCCATCACTTGCCTGCCACGGTGACCGTCGAGTGCGGCCGTCGGTTCATCGGCGAGAATCACGCTGGGACGATTGGCCAACGCACGGGCTACGGCGACTCGCTGTTGCTGGCCTCCGGAGAGCATCGACGGCAAGCCATCAGCCCGGTCAGCGACGCCCAGATAGTCCATCAACTCGATCGCGCGCCGCCGAGCGAACCCAAGGGATTGGCCGTTGAGCTGCATTGCAATTTGGACGTTCTCGGCCGCTGAGAGAAATGGGATGAGGTTCGATTTTTGGAAGATGAAGCCAATATGATGACGACGGAAGGCACGGAGGTTGGTTTGAGCCGTTTCTCCGTCGAGAACCAGTTGGTCTTTGATCGTAATGCGACCGGAAGTCGGTGGATTGATCAGCCCTACGGCAGTCAGAAAAGTCGACTTTCCGGAACCACTCGGACCCAGCAAGGCGACGACCTCTCCTTGCTCCACCTGCATTGACGCATCACGCATCGCGACGACTTCGGTGTTGCCGCTGCCGTAGATTTTTGTCAGCCCGACGGCGTCGATCGCAAACGGCTTATCGTCGCGGGATGTCGTGTCATGGGATGTCATGCAAGGGCCTCGTTGGGAGAAACCTTCATTGCCTTCCAGATGCCGAGAAGGCTGGAAAGCACCGATATCGCCAGCACAACCCCAGCGAGTTGCAGCAAGTCCGCATCGTTCAGAATTACTCGGCGCGGAAACAGCGGAAAGACTTTTTGACCGACTAAGTACGCGATTCCATATCCCAAGCTGCCAAGTAATAGAGCCTGCTGTAGAATCATGCCGAGGATGACGGTGTTTGGGGCGCCGATCAATTTGAGCAAAGCGATGGAGTGAATTTTGTCGAGCGTCAACGTATACAGAATCAACGCCATGATTATGGCAGCGATCACTGTTAACAGGATTCGGAAGAGGCCAATCTGCCGCCGAACTTTTTCCACGAGTCCCTTGATGAGAAGTTCCTTCTGCCCCTCTTGCGTATAAACGGAGACGTCGCCCCAACCGGAAATAATTTCGCTCACTCGATCCTGATGGCTGCCGGGTGCGAGGGTGACCATGACCGCACTCAGTTGAGGACGAGCGATCGCTGGCAGTTCAATTGAGGGCTTGACCGCTTGTTCAATGAGAGATGGCTGTCGTAATCCGAGTTCGCTGCGTTCACCACGTGCCTCTCTCGACGCGCGTTCGAGCCGTACTCCTTCTCCCGGTTGATCAAATTGAATGGCTTGCGCGTCAGCGATAGTAAACAGCGCGAGACCATCGCCATTTAGGCTGAGCATGCCTTTGGTCACGCCGACCGCTGTGTAAGTCTCCTTGCCGAGTTTGATCGTTTCACCAAGAGCAATTCCGAGCGATTCATCAACAATCATCTCGAAGTGGTTTTGCTTCAAGATGCGTCCAGAAATCAGCGGCACCCATTCCCCTTTGTCTGTGGGCCAACTCAACCCCATCACCGCAATGCGAATGAGATTCCCGTTGCGCTCGCGTTGAATCGTATGGTAAACAAACTCTCTCGCTGACTGAACACCGGGCACGGCTGAGACACGATAAACGAGATTGGGCGGCACGCGAGATACCTCGGCGAACGGCCCCTTCGTGTCTCGCTGAACGATCCACAAGTCGGAATCGACACGGGTCACCAAGAGGGTGGCATCTTCCTCGATCCCTCGAAAGATGCCACCCATACCCATGACGACCATCAAAAGCATCCCGATGCCAAATGTCGTAAGAGCGAACCGGCCCAAGTTGTGCCGAATGTCTTTTGCAGCCAGGTTCATGGCGTCACCACCCTGCGCCCATCGGTCAACACAGTCGTCGAATTATTCGGTGTGACCACCGAATCCCCTGAGGTGAGTCCGTCCAACACTTCAACCATCTCCTGACTTTGCACTCCGAGACTGATAGGTTTCCAAGTAGTGATTCCATCCACATCGACAAAGACGCCGATGTCATCATTGCGTTTGATGATCAGTCTAGCTGGCAACATCAGCACATCCTCTTTCTGCTCAATCTGAATGAAGACTTCTGCACGTTGGCCCACCGCCCAGTTTGCCGGGAGTTCAAGTACACTTACATCGACGATGAACTCCCGTGTCTCGCGATCAGCCTCTCTCCCTAAACGTACGACCGTTCCCGGATATGTTTTTTCGGCCTCAGATCGAAAGACAACTCGTGCCGATTGCTCTGGCTGCAGTCTCGCCATCTCTGTTTCATCGACCCACGCACTGATCCATAGTTCGTCGGTTGATATCAGTGTCAAAATGGAACTGCCGGGGACCACGACATCGCCCGATTCTCGGCTACGTCTCACAACTAATCCATCAAAGGGCGCGTGGATTTTCGTGTCGAGCAGCCTCGCACGATGGTACTCAAGCGTCTTTTGCGCGGAGACAAGCTCCTTCTGCCCCTCGGTAATCGCCGCTTCCGCGCGAGACACGCCAGCTTCACCGACCGCCAGTGCTTCTACAGCTTTGTCCGCGTCGTCGCGGCTGGTTGCGTTTTTTTGAACAAGAGTCAGGATTCGATCTTGGCTTTTCTTCGCTTGATTGTAGACAGCAGTAGCTCGACTTTTGTCGGTCGTGAGGCGATCGATTGCGGCGGACGCGGCGTCTACGTTGGCCTGAGCGATAGCGACTTGTTGTTGCAACTCTTCATCGTCGAGCCGCACCAGCAAATCGCCGTTGGACACGCGACTTCCCTGATCGATCAACACTTCAATGATACGGCCCGAGATTTTGGGACTGATGGTCGTCTGCACACGAGCTTCCAAAGTCCCCGTGCCCATTGCCTCGGCCGTGATTGTTCCACGCTCGACTGTGTGGGAAACGACTTGAACCGGCGCGAACTTCACCCAGTAGATGATTCCACCGACAATTAAAAGCAAAACGCTTGCCTTCAACAGCCGCCAGCCCTGTCGTCTCATGTTCTTCCAGATGTCGCTCATGCTCGTCCGATCCTATACTTGCGATTGCTGAGTTGGTGTGGGCATATGTTTGGCGATGAAGGCCGGTTCCCCCATTCGTTGAAGCAGATCAAGTTGCAATTCCAGCCAGCTCATATGCTGTTCCTCGTCCAGTGCAATTCGTTCAAAGATCGTGCGTGAGCCGATGTCACCATCTTCGGCGGCCTGCATCGAAGCTTTAGTGTAGAACTGGATTGCTTCTTTCTCGTCAGCAAGGTCTGACTCGAACATTTCCTTGAGCGACTGTGCAAGAACAGGCGTCTTTGCCATTGTCAATTGCGGTTCGCCTTTGAGAAACATGATTCTTGTCATGTACTCCTCGGAGTGCCCCAACTCTTCCTGCATTTCCTCACGCATCTTGGAGGCAAGCAAGCTTAACCCCCAGTCATCCAGCACTCCGGCATGCAGTTGATACTGATGCGTGGCCGTCAATTCCATCGACAGGGCAGTTTGCAGGTTTTCGATTGATCGTTTCTTCGTCATTGATAGTTCCTCGGTTTGTCGTTAGATACAGAAAACCTGTCTTTGTGAGTATCACGGCACATCGATCCAAAACCAACTCCGAAGGTCTCATTCCTTGAATCCCATTGCATTATCGCAGGATTCGATTCGCCGCGATCCCAGTCGGTTTTGCCAGCTTCGTAGCGGCTTTTCCAACCGTTGCTGTTCAGTCGATTGTCGATTCCGCAACAGGACTCTTCTGTTGGTTGATCTTTCACAATACGTTCCTTGTCCCTTTCTTGCCCAGTGGTACATAGGCGTAACCATCGGCTTGCAAGTTGACGAGTGATGTGAGAGCCGACACTGCGACGTCAGCAATCTCGGTCACCTCATCGGTCTTCGCGTCTTTCCCAAGTAGTGACTGCCCGCAAACCAGAATTTTAACTCCGGCCTTGTTGAGTTGCGCCGAGCAATCAAGGTTTGGATTGTTTTTCGTTTTGAATCGTGTTGAAGAGGAGTCGGCGTTCAATATCGTCAGCGTCGCGTCACCGTGAAGCACAACCGCGATTTCAACCTCTGCCGGTGCCTTGCCTGCTTCAGCGTAGATGTTGACAAAACGGCAGAGCTTGGTTTAGTTCGTCTTGTCAGTCGTTGGCTCTGCGGGTATTTCGCTTTGCTCGTTCAATTCGGGCAATGTGTAGGGCTTATGAATCTCCACCATGCCGTTCTTAATGAACCGGCTAACCAGTTTCGCGTGTTCCTGCACGAGCATGATGACGAACGGGTCTTCGGCGTGATAGGTCGCCTTTACTCCCTTGTCCGTTTCCTCGTACTCAAGCGTGTAGTCATCGGCATGCTTGATGAGTTCGACGAAGACCGGATGGAATGTCATCGGCGGCAACGGCTTGTTCTGCATCACGCGGCCTTCCATTGCCGGAACATGCTCCTGCAACAGACCTGCAATAGTTTCGTCATCAGATTCGGTCGTCGCTTCTGCTCCGTTGGGTAGATTTTTGACAGTGCGTTTGAGATTGTCTCGGTCGGCGAACATAGTGTGTAGCGTGGTCATGTCCTCGCGCATTCCGCCAATCGCTCCGGGACCATGCCCCATGCCTCGTCCACGCCCTTTACCGAAACCTTTCCCGTGTCCAGAGGCGGGTTTGCTCTCTACTGCCGAAGCCTGACGTGCTTCTGCACAATCTTTGCATTCTTTTTTGCTATCTTTCTCACTACAGAGCTTGCATTTCGGTGCCGCCGCTTTCTTTGCTTCGACTTGCTTTATCTTCCCACACAACTTGCACTCGCCAGCAGCCTTCTTGCCGGCGTTACAAGTCTCTCCTTTGCATGATTTTGTCTCGATGACTACTGCCGCTTTTTGTCCTTTTAAGCAGCAGCTTGATTTTGCTTTCGCCTCGACAACTTCTGTTCCTTTCTTCAGGCAGCACTGTTTAGCAGGTTCCGCAGATGCCTCTTTTGAAATATCTGATTCGTCACCGGAGACAGCCCCTGTTAAAGCGGAGCCAACGACAGCGAGTACCGTTAGAGTTGATGCGAGTAATACGAAATTCTTCATGAGATTTTCCTTCGGTGTGTGTTGGCAATACAAAACCAACGTGGATTGTTTCTGGTTCGACGAACGACGCTCCCCAACATTTCTTCAGGGCACGATTCGTGCGTTGCTTGGATCTTTCGCAATCGTTGTGCCGATGAGAACGGAAACTTGATGTGATTGGACCGAGCCGATTCAGATAACCGTAATTTCAGAGGAAACCGGCGTGTTTAGCAATCCGGAATTTGTCACGCATTCGTTGATTCACTTTGCACCAACAGCAAGCTCGATAATGGAGTGTGCAAAATTTGCAGCGCTGGAAAGACTGCCCTGCGCATGAATTGCAGGTTTGCTCCACAGTTAGAGAAGTTAGCTCTGTGATCATGACCTTTGAGGAGGTCGGCATTCGGCGTGTACCACTGGAATGACTTGCCCCTGAGTCTTCCGAGTTCGAAGAATTTCGACCTCCTGCCACAAAGCGGTATTTCATTTGCATATCACTCACAGTGTTAGCAAATGGTAATTTCCAACAAACTTAAAGGGGAATGTGATGAAACGCTTAATCATTGGCCTGAGCGTATTAATTGTACTCTCAATGGTCGCGCTAGATGTGCAGGCACAACAAGGAAAAGGGAGAATAGGTTCGGGACAAAATGGCGGCGGACGTGGTCGTGGGAATCAGGTCAATCAAGGAACTAACCTTGGCCAGACGAACATGAACTCGCAGGAGTTGATGCGAATGTGGGAGGAAGAGAAATTGGCTCGCGACGTCTACATCAGTCTGGCGAAAACTTCGAATCTGCCAATCTTCAGAAACATCTCCAGTGCCGAAAGTCGGCATATGCAAGCACTCGAACAGTTACTCCGTGCAAGTGGGGCGAACTCGTCTGCTCTTAACAGCGCGCATGGCGTCTTTGTTGTCCCGGAGCACCAACAACTTTTCAAGGCTCTCGTCGTCAGCGGGTCACGCAGTCCGCTCGATGCAGTGATGGTTGGAGCGAAAGTCGAAGAGATGGACATCGCTGACTTGCAGCGAATGTTGGCGAAAAGGACGAACGCACAAGTTCGGCAAGTGCTGGAAAACCTAATGCGGGGTTCACGAAACCACTTACGAGCGTTTGCGTCACAAATTGCCAGTCAAGGCGCAACATACAAAGCAGAGTTCCTCTCTCAAGCCGAGTTTAACCGGATTGCCACGTCACCTGCTGAAAAGGGACAAGGCCGAAACTCCGGCATTAAAGGTCAAGGCGGTAAGGGGCGTGGACAGCGGGGACGGTAAGCTAGAGAATAGAAATCCTACAGTTTGCCTACCAACGACGGTTGATGGCGCCAGCTCCGAGAAAGCTCATAATGCAGAACTCACGTCTCAAACAGATTCCGAAACCTCGGATTGTTGGTCTCGTGTGCCTGCTCGTTCTCTGGGCGATGTTCGCGGTTTGGCAACGAACGGAGTACGCACATCAAAGCGAACTTATTCACGATTCACTTTCATCGCAAGCTGAATCATTGTCGAGTGCCGTGAGCAGCGGCATTCAGTCACATCGATGGTTCGGGCCGTTTGTTCAGCAACAGTTGCCGACAACACTTGAAGTGCTTGCCAGATCGAAGAATGTTCTGGCGATTGCAATCGTCGTGAATGGAAACCCTGACGAACTCTATTTGGCGGGTGACCAAGAGCAGGTCAGTCTTGGTTTACCTGTGGGAGAACACGCTCGCGGTCACACACTTCAAGTCGTGCGCAGGTTTACAAAACACAATAATCCTCCGATGATGTACTCCCAATCACCTGACTTCGTCCCGCCAACTGAAACAGATGAATTCAAGTCCATCGTCGTTCTGGACCGGACTGGAGTGATCGCTCAGATTCACCGCGAAGCCAGAAACCGGGTGCTGATCTTCGCTTTGGGAACCTCGCTGCTGCTCGCTTTCGGTGCTGTGTGGCAATTTACGGTACGGCTCGCGCAGTCCGAGGGGACGACTCGAGTTTTGAAGGCCGAGACGCGGCATCTCCGTGAACTCGGGCAAGCCGCTGCCGGGTTGGCACATGAAACTCGAAATCCATTGGGATTGATTCGTGGTTGGGCGCAGAGGCTCGTTGAGAGTGGACTTCCAACCGAAGTTCAACAGGAGCAGGCAGAGGCGGTTCTGGAAGAGTGTGACCGGGTGACCGCGAGAATCAATCAGTTTCTCGCTTTCACACGTGAGTCCGATGTGAATATTGAGTCGGTCGATGTTGAGGAGCTTGTGCTGGAATTGCAGAGACTGTTACAGTCGGACCTGGATGTTCAGGGATTAAATCTGGAAACCAGAGTTCAGGCTCAGCAATCCACAATTCAGGCGGATCGTGACCAGCTTCGGCAAGTGCTCTTCAATCTGTTGCAAAACGCGATTGCATTCGCATCCGAGAACAACACGATTACAATTTCACTCGGTGAATCACGAAGAGGATATTTGAGACTGGAAGTTGCCGATCAAGGGGCCGGAGTACCAGAGGAGATTGTTGAGACCCTGTTCGATCCGTACGTCACGAAACGAGTTGGGGGAACAGGATTGGGGTTATCAATCGTTCGGCGGATCTCGAATGCCCATGGTTGGGACGTAGGGTATCGTGAAGGAGAAAATGGTGGTGCCGTTTTCTGGATTGATGGAATCCGTGGTTCATGACATCGAGGAAGATCGAAGAGACACTTGGAGAGAAGCAAGGCGAAGATGACGAAAGCTGAGGCGGCAAAGCCCGTTCTAATGGTCGTCGATGATGAGCCCTCTCAGCGGAAGCTCATCGGCGGCTTCTTCGAGGCGTTTGGATTCACGATTCTCGAATCTCCTTCAGCCGAAGAAATGCTCGATTTGATCGGGCAACAGCCGCCGGACATGATCCTGCTAGACGTTCGTTTGCCAGAAATGAGCGGCATCGATGCACTCCCGAAAATTCGAGAACTGTTGCCAACCATTCCAGTGGTGCTGATCACCGCGTATGCAGACGTTCGACAGGCTGTCGCCGCTGTCAAAAGTGGTGCAGATGATTACCTCTCGAAACCCATTGATCTCGAAGAGTTGAAGGTTGCTGTCTACGACGCTTTGGAGATTCGCCTTCCGGAAGATTCAGGCAATCAGATTTCAATCCCCGAACTGCCTGCCGAATTTGTCGTCGAAAGTCGCGTGATGCGCCAACTCGTCGAGATGATTGCTGTTGTTGCTCCCTCCGATGCACCGATTCTCATCCAGGGGCCAAGCGGTGTCGGCAAAGAGTGGATTGCGAAGCTGGTCCACAACTGGAGCCCAAGGGCATCAAGTCCTATCGTCACAGCAAACTGCGCAGGGCTGTCTGCAACACTCATTGAGAGCGAGTTGTTCGGGCACGTCAAAGGGGCGTTCACCGGAGCGTCCGAAGATCGAAAGGGCCTGTTCAGGACGGCAAGCGGCGGGAGTTTGTTCTTAGATGAAATTGGCGAGATGCCACTGGAAATGCAGCCAAAGCTGCTCCGCGCACTCGAATCGAATCAAATCACACCGGTTGGTTCTGATCGTTCTGTTGATGTCAATACCCGATTGATCGCCGCAACCAATCGTAATTTGCTTGAAGAAATCAAAGAGGGACAATTTCGAGAGGATCTTTTTTATCGACTCAACGTCGTTGAATTGGTTGTGCCAGCATTAGCTGAGCGTCGAGATGATATCGTTCCGTTAGCCAAACACTTTGCCAGTCAGTTCGCAAATCGAAGAGTCCGTTTTTCCCCGCAAGCTGCACAGGCGATTCTCACACACTCCTGGAAAGGTAATGTTCGGGAATTGCGAAACGCAATTCAGCGAGCGTGCTTGCTGTGCCAGGGCGATGTCATTCTCCCAGAGCACCTGCCTGCGACAATAGCTGCTGCGGTAAAAGCGGAAATCACCGACACTGGACGGTTATCGCAAATCGAACGAGCAATGATCATCGCAACCCTTGAAGAATGCGACGGCAATCGAACTCAAACCGCTAAGAAACTCGGAATCAGCCGACGATCGCTGATCTACAAATTGCACGATATCGAACAAGAGAATTCGTAACACGCATTGCCACTTGGAGCAATCTTGAAAATATCACGAAGCCTCGTACTGCTACAGTTTACTTTGGTTTCCCAGCAAAAGTGAATTTTGACTCACTTCGAAACCGAACTGATGCAGAACGTTGATTCAGGCGCAAAGTGCGGTACAACGAATGTGCAACCACTGTTCAATCTACAACATACGACAATACAAAACTGATGAAGATTTTCCACCCACTTTTGGCTCTTATTGCTTCTTCAACAGAATCTGAACTCGCAAAGTATGTACTCTATTTGAAACAGGAGAACAGAATTCTCAGAGCACGTCTCTCCGGTCAAGTTTATACAAAACCAGCGGATCGCGAAAAGTTGCTCAGGCTCGGAGAACCAATTGGAAGAGCAATTGAAGAATTGATGGCGATCGTGAAACCAGCGGCTTTTTTACCGTTGGCTTCGAGACGACCAGAATGGGAAACCACGAATCCCTAAAGGTGGCCAACGTAAACTCTCTCTGAAGAACTTTACAGACAATTTTGCACGAGGTACACAATCCATTTTGGTACTGTTATTCTCGAACGGAATCATCTGTCAAAACATCATTCGAACTCACTACGTCTCGACAGCCTCTCATAGCCAGAAATTCGTTGGCACAACCGCAAACACAACTGGCTGTGATCGCAACAAAAACCAATTGTCCAACTCATTTTTTAGCCGGGTGTCGCAACACCCGTTTGCAGAGTCTCGTGGCGTTTTTTGAGGAGAGTGACGGGTCGCAGCGACAGGCGTTTCATTGCATAAAACAAAGAGTTTGCCGAGAAAATAGGCGTTCTAAGAAAGGTGTCTTTTCGCAACCTGAATCTTGCGCGTCTCAATTTAGTTCCACGATAGTTCAATCACGAATTGAGGCCGTAAATTCGTGGCGACACCTGAAGCGACTCCCGACGATTGAGTGGAACGATGTACCTGAGCGTGGTGACATCATCGAAGAGCAAGCGGGCACGCAGACGTTGCAATACGAAGTGACCGCTCCTGGCAAAGAACCGTGCTGGCGCTACTCTGACCTCGATCGTCAGACACTGAGGATTCATACGAAGTTCATCGGAGTCGTCGAAGTCTAAAGAGTTCTTGATCTTTCAGTGACGAACTCTTTATGGTTAACGTTTTACTTTTCCAGATCGACTTCAAATGCTGCATCTGACATCAGATTGTTCTCACCGCGACTGCACAGGTCTGTCGCGGAGGGACTTTCTGCAGGTCGGAGCACTTGGACTTGGTTCACTCTCTCTTCCCTGGCTACTACGGCAACGTGCCTTAGCTGCGGGGACTCCCGGTCTCCTCCGCAACAAATCGGTTGTTCTGCTGTTTTTGTCTGGCGGAGCGAGCCATATCGAGACATTCAATCCAAACTTGGATGGTCCTGCTCCTTCTCGTAGTGCTACGGGAGAAGTGCAGACATCAGTTCCAGGGCTGGCCTTTGGGGGAACAAT
>JAJDEL010000843.1 GCA_029259835.1 Planctomicrobium sp.
AAGCAAGCTTCAGGGACTTTGCTGTGCTTTTTCGCTTCAATGCACAAAGCCGAATATTGGTCGAGGCTTTTCAGCGCTCGGGAATTCCCTATCAAACTATCGGAGAAACACCATTTTTTGAACGAAAAGAAATTCTTGTGATTCCTGATATCCTTGCAAATGCCGGCGGAGTGACTGTGAGTTACTTTGAATGGGTGCAAAACCGACAACATTTCAAATGGGAACTCGAAGAAGTTCGTAAGAGACTTGAGAAGATCATGACGGTCGGTTTTGATCGTGTCTGGAAAATCGCAGAAGAGAAAAAAATCTCTCCTCGTATCGCAGCGTACGTTCTTGGAATTGGTCGCGTCGGGCGAGCAACGGTCCTTGGTGGAATTTAATTAATTTTAAGTCTTGAATTCAGAAAAGTATGAAAGAACAATTCCTTTGTTCAGTCTGAACTGATCAAATTCATTAAATCATCTTCCACGAAATCCTTTCGATCTCGAATTATATGACTGGAATTCACGATGTCTCCTGAAAAGATGCAACAGTACCAACAGGAAATCAACGCCTGTCCGCTCCTCGAAGACCTGACGCTTCAGGAGATTGAAGAATTGGGCGACCATGCCCGCGTTGAACTCTTCGCAGAGGGTCGGGAGATTCTCTCCGAAGGAAAAATGTTTCAGGGGTTGTGGCTGATTCTCAGTGGGCAATGCAATGTCATTAAGCATTGTGGAAAACAACCCAGCGTGCTGGCAACACTTGAGCCAGGAAATGTTTTCGGTGAAATGTCTTTCTTCGAAATGGCACCACATTCCGCAACAGTTCAGGCAACCGAAGAGGTCAAGGCGCTTTGCCTGGGACGCGAGGAATTTGAAGCACTCAGAGAAACGTGCCCGACAGTTTCGGAAAAGGTTGCAGTCAACATCGTCAAACTTCTTTCCGACCGCCTGCGTCGAATGGATGTCTGGACGTGCGAACTTGTCGAGACAGATGAACTCTCGCAGCGACATCAAGAATGGCACGAGTTTCGCGCTAGACTCTATTCGAACATCTTCGACTAAGTTTGTAGCGAATTGTTCTCGACATTCTTTCTTATGATTCTTGTCTTTCGTGGTTTCAAAATCAAAGCCGGAACACATCTCGATCACTGACTCGATGGGGCTTCGCAATTCCATGGAGAAGGCGATTTGGGTTCGAGATATCTTCTCCAATCAAGGATTGTTGATTGGTTGAATTGTTATCGATTCTGAGAGTGCGGCTCTCATCACGTTGAACATACACAATTCGTGAAATAGACTCTTTCTGTGTCCGTTCGTCACTCAAATAACCTCGAACAAGAGGTTCCGCGGTGATTGGGCTGGATGACATCGTAAAACTCTGGAGGGATTCTGAAGATTCGATGTGTTCGAGAAAACCTAAAATTGATCAGAGCAACACATGATTCTCATTGGCATCGACGATACCGACATCGAAGGCTCACAGGGTACGAGCCAGTTGGCTCGGGCAATCGTTCACAAATTGGGGAACGATTGGATGTGCGAACGAATCGTGCGACATCAACTACTGCAACACAAACGCATCCCTTGCACAACTCGAAATGGGTGTGCGTCGATTCTGCTCAAACCACGAGATGGAGGCGAACCGAACGCCGATCAGCTGCTGCTTCTGGTCCATGAAATTCGGGAGATCATGAAGCAGTGGTATGTGAAAGGCAGCGACCCAGGGCTTTGCGTTTGTCCTTGCAATGAAATCGATCAGAGCATCGTTCAGTTTGGTTACCAATGCCAGTTTGAAATTGTGAAGCAAGCAGATGCCTTACAGATTGCAGACGAAGCGGAGATTCACCTGGAAGGACTGGGCGGGTCAAACGGCGGACTCATCGGCGCACTTGCCGCTGTGGGACTAGGCTCAAAAGGAAACGATGGTCAGGTCGTTCAAATCGGCGAATGGTCAGAAGACTTGAGCGGTCGCCAATCCATTACCGCGATCCAATTGCGCGGTGTGAAGGTCAGAAATTTCGAGACTGATGAACCGCTCAGCGATGGCGTTGTCGAACTGAACAAGAAACTCAGTCCAAATCTCCGCGACAATCAGCTTGTCCTGTTCGTGCAAAAATATGGCTCCGATCCCGACGGTGCAGCGTATCAGGCCGTCAGATTACCGTAGCGCGGAAGTTCATCTCATTTTGCCGTATCACTGAATTGTGCGGCGAAATTCCGATGAGATGAGGATCGCTATTCGCCGCGTGATTGACTTCTTCCCGTTGTCTCTACATCATCCGTAACAGAAATGTACGTGATGAAACTTTCCAACTCTTTAATAGCGAAAACTCACAACGATGACTGAAATTTCTCAGGACACACTCACAAATCTGGCTAAGTACGATACTCCGACTGTTTGCAATGTGATCGAACTCTTCGATTTTCGTCCTCGTAATGTTGGTTACATGGACGGTTCCATCATGGCCTGTTTCCCGAAACTCCCACCGATGGTTGGGTTTGCTTTGACCTCAACATTCCGCAGCATGGACCCTCCAAAATCAGGAGACGCGTACGGCAGTTTAACTGATCAAGTCGAACTGTTTGCAGACCTTCCCGGTCCACCAGTCTTAGTCTTTCAAGATGTTGATGAACCAACAACGTCTGCGACCTTCGGTGAAGTGATGTGTACGATGTACAAATCGTTCGGTTCCGCTGGACTCATCACTTCCGGCGCCGGTCGTGATCTTGACCAAGTCGAAGTTCTCGACTATCCGGTCTTCACGAATGGAACAATTTGCTCGCACGGATACTGCCACATCCCGCAGATCAATGTCCCTGTTACCGTCGGAGGAATTGCGATTCACCCGGCAGATTTGCTGCATGGTGACATCAATGGTGTCACAACAATTCCGCCTGAAATTGCGAGTGAAATCCCCGATGCGTGCCGCGATTTAATGGCTGCTGAGCAAGTGATCCTCGATTACTGCAAAAGCGGCAGCATCACCCCAGCCGGTTTGGTGGAGGCACGCGAAGAGTCGAATCGGCTCATTGCTAAACTGGCGGAACGATTGAACAACTCCTGACACAGCCGCCAGATGGTCGCTACGAATGTCGCCTCGCTTGACGAACGATTGACTCGTATTGAATGATACGATTTCAGTGAACGAGTACCCAGAGTAGGGTACACTGGTTAATAACGGAGTCACAGCCATGCTTGTCGGTGTTCCTAAAGAAGTGAAATCGGACGAATATCGTGTT